>JAWKUA010000011.1 GCA_041398785.1 Planctomycetaceae bacterium
CAACGCATTGACCCGATAGAAGATTGCGAAGTCAGAATAAGCACGTCCGCTGCCGGCGACCTGCTGAGCGATCTCTTCGGCGACAGCGTTCGCTTCCGCGTCGCCGTCGGGAAAGATTCTCAGCCGCACCGGTTCGCCGGTTTCGTTGGGGGTCGTCAGTTCCCCGCGATGCCGTCGCGGATTGTGACTGATAAGCTGATCGGCGCAGCGAACGATGGCTCCCGTGCTGCGAAAATTCTGATCCAGCGAAACGATCGTGACGTCCGGAAAGTCCCGTTCGAAGTCACCGATGTTGCCCGGATGAGCACCTCGCCAGCCGTAGATCGACTGATCCGGATCTCCCGTCGCGCACAGATTCGGAAACTGCCGCGACATCGCCGACACAATCCGATACTGCGCCCGGTTCGTGTCCTGGTATTCGTCGACCAGCACGAATCGGTACTGGCTGTCCAGAAAATCGCGAAGGCCGCCGTCGTCCTTCAGCAGTTCGACGACATGCAGCAGCAGCGAATCGAAATCAACGGCATTCTGAGCCAGAAGCCGCTGTTCGTATTCCCCGAAAACGTTGTAGATGATGGCGTCCAGAGGATCGCCGATCCGTTCTTCGTATCGCCGACGGAACGCTTCCGACGTGATCAGATCATTGCGAAACCTGCTGATGCGACTCAGCACGCGCCGCGGATCGTGAGTACCCGTGTCGTGCCCCGCGTCTTTCATGATGCGGCGGATCAGCTGAGTCTGATCGGACTGATCCAGAATCGTGAAGTTGGATTTCAGGCCGACGGTTTCCGGCCAGTTTCTCAGCAGCCGGGCACAAAACCGGTGAAAGGTGCTGACCTGAACCCGAGTTCCGCGCAGCAGCCGGTAGACGCGATCCGCCATCTCCCGAGCGGCCTTGTTGGTAAACGTCAGCGCCAGGATTTCGTCGGTGCGAACACCGCGTTCCAGCAGCCGGGCAATGCGGTGAGTAATGACTCGCGTCTTCCCCGAGCCCGGTCCGGCCATGACCAGCAGTGGACCTTCGAAGTGTTCGACCGCCTGTCGCTGCGCGCTTGTCAGTTGCTCCGCCATGCCGGCAGTTTACGCGTTTGAGTTGCCATCGGATAGTGGCAGCCCCCACATCGCGCCTGCCCGGATCGCGCCTGCCCGAATCGCTTCTGATGCCTGCGCCGGTGCCAATTCAGCGTCCTCGCACGCATGTCGTGCATTTCGTCGTCCTTCCGCCCGCGCCTCCCGGCGAGGCGGCGCGACGAAGCGGGTTTCGTTCGACGTCTTACTGAGAATTCCGCGTTACCTCAGGACAAAACGATAAACGTAATCGCATTCCTGAGTCGCCTGATCGGATTCCAGTGTCCGATAGTTGCGACGCCACAGGGGAATTGTCACCGTCACAGTCAGTGTCGTGATGGAGACAGACGGCGGGACGAAACTGAAGACCGGCACCGGGATATTGAGCGTGATGACCAGATCCTGTCCCCGCGTGCGAGCCACGACGGCTTGAGCGATCTCCGGATTGACCAGTCCCAGATCGAACACATCCGGTCTTTCAATCACAAGTGTCTCTTCGAAATTCGGATTGCCGAACGGAGTGAACTGGTACGCGCTTGTCGGTGCCTGAAACGGATGGTTGTGATCTGACGACGACTGCAGAAACGTAAAGTGATTCTGGTACCGCGGCGACGGCGACACCACCACGTCGACCGGCTGCAGCATTCCGGTTGGCGACAATTGCGGAATGCTTCCGTATGCCGCTGACAGAGGGGCGACCGCCTGTTCCGCAAAATTGACGATCGCTCGATCAAGCGGGATTCCCATGTCGAAGATGCGGCTGACCGGCGGAAAGAACAGATACTGATCCGGATGCAGCAGGCTGGGACTTCCGCTCTGGCTGTTGATGTTCACCACGCCGTCGTCCAGGCCCGCAAGGAACGGTTTCAGAAACGCAGACGACGGAGTGGGATGCCCGCCGGCAACCGTCAGCACGGGAACGGGAGTGCTGTTTGTGGACGAACCCCACAGCAGTTTGGTAATCGGCGGAGACAGATCGACCAGAACGCTTCCGTTGACAACACTCACCCCGGCTGCCGCAAACGACACCAGACTGTCCGTTGCGGAATCGAGTGCAGCCTCGATCGCCGGCACGTTCAGCCCGAATCCAGTCAGCCCGCTGCGGATCAGCGACAATGCCGGATCAACATTCGCGATGGCAATCCCCAGGTCGACGGCGATATCCGAACTGATCGCGAAGCCCGCCAGCAGATTCGCGCCGACAACCACCAGCTCGGCCGCTTCGCTGCCGGCAATCGCGCCGTGCAGGCTGATGTGAACCTTCACGCGTTCGGGACTATGGCTGACATCGCCGAACAGACTCTGCAGTTGCGGATCATTCGCCGTTCGCGCGGCCAGCGCCATGGCCGCGTTCACAACCAGAGCACCCGTCGAATGTGACACGATCACCAGATCGCGGCCGAAGCAGTCCCTGTTTGGCACTGACACAGACTCATGCACGCCTTCGCCGGAATTCATGGCCTTGCTGATCTGTCCCAGCAGCGCATGAGCACACTCAATCAGACGCTGATTCGAACTGTAGGCGGCCGCAAGGTAACGGTTCGACAGTCCTGCCGGCGTGCTGAGATAGTCGTTGACGTGAGTCCGCCAGTAGTTTTCCGCCGCGTTCCGGAAGAACCCTCCATCTTCGAACTCTGCTTCGTCGGTCGGCCAGACTTTCAGCACACTGGAATCGACACCATTCATCGTGTCGGTGACACCCTGCATCACCTGCGCGGGGCTGAAACCATGAACGTAGACGATGTCGCGACCTTCAAAGGGCAGGGCTCGGTCCAGCCTCGGCGGGGAACAGGCAACTCCATTGTCGCCTTCGATGGGTGTCAGATGGTTGAGATCCCCGTGCGGGAACTTGTCCGCCACCGCGACCAGCGCGTCCCGGATGTCCTTCGCCGAAAGCCCTGCGATTGTGGCTTCCGCGAATTCTTCCTGAAGCTCCGACGCTTCCGGCGGGATCCGGCCGCCGAGCGATGCACATTCGTCGCGACGATACCAGTTGCTGTTGCCAAGGCCGTCAAACATCGGTCCATAGAGATCCGCCATCGAGCCCGGTACGAAGTTCACATCGACGGTCTGAGGCTTCGACCGGCGATCAACGAAGTCCTTCCAATCGTCCGGAATGTCGGGCTTTCCGCCTGAGTCCAGGATAGTTGCCACAGGACCGCAGTGATCCGTGACACCAACGCAGACGTCCGCAACTTCGACTGATCCCGTCTGCCGATCGGAATCACTGAACACCGTGACCGCGATGTTTTCGTAGTCCTTCGTGGCACGCCATGACGGCAGCAGAATGCGATTCCAGGTGTCACCCGACAGTTCTCCGGTTTCCGCGATGACAGCAATGTCCGGATTGGTCTGCGGATGCCGGCCGGACGATGGCAGACTGCCGTTGAACACCATGACTCTCAGCCGCACGCCGCGAACATCCTTCAGCATTCGTGAGGACAGCCTGATGGCATACCGCTTTCCCATCCGGAAACCACCGTCGACGGTATTCCATGCCGCATCCCCGGATGATTGACTGCCGGCGAGCGTCAGGATCGTTGTCTTGTGGGGCAGCGATCCGTCTGCGTTCGGCTGAATTCCCGGCGAACCGTAGGCCTTGCGCCATTTCTGGCTCAGCAGATCGTCACAGCACAGCAGGTCGGACAGCGAAACCGGAAGGTTGTCCGGTTCCACATACAGCAGCCTCGGTTCACTGACGGCGATTTCTCTTCCGTCCGGATCAAACGCACGAACTTCCGCGGCGTAAGCTCCGTGGCGAAGGCTGGCGGCCTCGCGAGGAAACTTCAGCGACAACTGTCCGTCAACGGTTGCGCTGACACGATCGTCGCCGCGCCGTAGTGCGTCCTGAGCCTTCTGACCGTCCTTCAACGCGACAATCCGAACGGTATAGCGCAGCGATTCAGGCTTGCGATGATCGATCGTCCAGGAAATCAGCGGGCGCTTCGCGGTAACCGAACAATGCTCCGACGGGCGCGTGATGGTGAGTGCTGTGCTCATTCGGGTCACTCCTGGCGATTGGTGAAGGATCAGCGCTGCAAACACGTGCGCGCGCTGTGGGAATCGACTTCCGCACTTCTAACCGCAGACAGCGGACTCTGCGGGACAGAAGAATTGCAGTGTCCACAGCCGATAGCGCAGGTTGGATTCGCCTGCGGTCCAGGGTCAGGCCGTGCGCGTTCCGTGTGGACTGACTGTCGAACGCGGAATCATCGCGGTGCCGTTCGTTCTGTCACGACGTGCTCGACTTCAGCGCTTTCCCGCACAATGGAAGGTTCGTCGTCGAACCGGCATTCCGCAACTTTGAGGCAGCGAGTGCGTCCGGGCGACTCGGTTACGGCGCGCGGCCGGCCGGCGTCCCGATTTCTCTGCTGCGCGCAGAAAAGTCTCGCTTTCCCGCTTTGCGGGCGGAGGGACAAATCGTGACGCCCGCGAAGAAAATGAACGCCATTGAGGACGGACATATTCAATCGCGGCTGGTGTGCCTGCGATCTCGCCGCAAAGCGGGCACGCCGCTCAGCGGGCACGCCGCCTTTGTGGAAACTTCCGGCATTTTGCTGTCCCGCGTCTGACGTTTCTGCGGTGAGGAACAGGAGGTGCCGCGACGGCGTTGTTCGGCGGCCGGCAAGTTTTCTCATTCTGCAGGGGCTGACTGATGCCAACAATTCGACTTCGTCACCTGACCACCGCCGTCCGTCGCATGTTTTCGGAATGGACCGTTCGCCGGCGCGGCAGTCGCAGAATTCTGGCCGGCGTGCGAGCAACGCCCGGCGCCGCGATGCGTTCGGAGGGTCTGGAATCTCGCGTGTTGCTGGCAGGAACGCCGCTGGTCGTCGATGGCTATGCGGGGAACTCAACGGTCCAGGAATGGGGATTGACGGAATCGTTCTTGTCGACGACGCGAGACTATCTGCTGGATTCGCAGAACTTCGGCGACAGCGGAGTTGTCGACGTGGAATTCGTGATCGGAGCGGGAGTCGACACAGCCGGCTCCGCGGACCCCGGCGGCGATCTGGCGGCTGTGCTGCAAAACACAGACATCTTCTTCAGCGGGCTGGCGACGAATCTCACGCAGCCCGAACGCGACGAACTGCTGTCCTTCGTGACGAACGGAGGAGCCCTGATCGCGACGACGGACTCCCCGGCAGTGAGCATTGCGGGTCTGTTTGGAGTCTTCCACGGCAGTTCGCCTCCCGGTCCCGCGGTGACCAGTCAGATCACGAACTTTCTTCATCCGGTGTCCGCTGGTCCGTTCGGACTTGTTACGTCGTTTGAACAATTTGGTGCCGTTTCCAGCTATTCGAACCTTGGTACTCTGGCCACGGAAATCGGCGCCAACAATCGAGGCACCAGTCTGGCCGTGATTGAACCGGGAGCCGTCGCACCGGGCTCCGGCCCTGTGATTCTGGTTACGGACACGGATGTGTTTACGGATCCGGGAGTATTCGGGGCGACGAATCCGGGCGGCGGTGCGGTCGTCAATTCGACGCTGATTCGAAATGTGTTTGCTTACGCGGCCGGCGTTGCAACGGCCGGAGGACCGCAAACGGAAGTGTCGCTGGATGCTGACGGAAACCTGGTGATCACAGATACTAATGGAGGAGACTCCGATGACTCACTGATCATCCGGTCGGACGTCACGAACGGTGAGTATCTTGTCACTGACTTCAACAATCTGCTGTTTTCCGGCATCCCCGGTGCCACAGCGGGGCCGGCCACGACGATCCGGATTCCGTTTTCCGCCGTCACGGGCAGCCGGATCATTGTCAATACACTCGGTGGCGATGACTCTCTGACGGTCGACCGGTCGCTGGGCGAGTTCACAAAGACGATCATCTACAACGGCGGCGAACAGGCAACCGCTGCCGGTGATTCGCTGGTACTGACCGACGCGGGCGGTGCTGTTGCCACGACGGTGACTCACACTTTCAGCGGAGCCGACAGTGCAGGAGCGGGCACGGGATTCGACGGATCGGTGGACATCGATGGAGCCGTCATCACGTACACGGGGCTGGAACCGATCGACGATCAGGTTTCGGCTCAGCACCGAATCTTCAACTACGGTTCCACTCCGGATGACGTGACTCTGGACGACATCGGAATCGCCGATGACGGGCGAGTGCGGCTTTCCAGCGCGGGAACCAGCGAGTCCGTTGACTTTGTTGTGCCGACAATGTCGCTGACCATCAACGGCGGTGACAATGACGACGAGATTCGTGTTGTCGGGATTGACGATCAGTTTGACGGTGAACTGAACATCGACGGACAGGAAGGCTCCGACATTGTGGACGTCGACCTGTTTGAGCCTCCCGGCGGCCAGCTCATCACCGGCAGCTCACCGGCCGTCCTGTTTGTGATGGACGTGTCGGGCAGCACGACCGGCGGTTCCGGCAGCCTGTTTCAGGGCGATCCGGTGGGAGATCTGAACGGCGACGGCCAGGCGAACACGATTCTGGACGCGGAAATTGCGGCCTTCATCGCACTCAACCAGGACCTGATTGCGCGCGGCGTCGGCGACGTGGCGAACGTCGGTGTGGTGACTTACTCCGGCGGAGGAAACACGCCGACCGGCGGAACGGTGCTGAACGACATGGATCTGTCGGTGTCGGGCGTGCAGGTTGCAACTTCACCGCTGGCGAATTCCAATGGCGGCTTTCCGGATGTCGAAGAGGTGCTGCGAAGTGCTCGAGCCAACGGGCAGACGAATTATGAAGCAGCATTTCGCAAAGCCATCGAATTCTTCAATGCCCTTGGTACCGCTCCCGGCGAAGGCACGGTGGTCTTTCTGTCGGACGGTGACCCGACTCAGGCACTCAGCGGCGGCAATCCCGAAATCGCGTTTCTGGACGAAGTCGCGCAACTCCGGAACAACCTGGGCATCAATCTGCGGGCGTTCGGAGTCGGCAACGGGGCGTCGCTGGAACACCTTGTGAACATTGACCCCGGTGCCAGCATTTTCACGACGACGAATGAACTGCTGGCCGCCGTCGGCGGACTCGACCTGCGATCGATCAATGTCAGCGATTCCGGAACCGTGCCGACCGACGTCGACACCGTGTCCGTCAACGGCACCGACACGGCGGACACGCTGCGAGCAACGCCGGGGCTGATTGAAATGACGATCCCGAACCGGTGGCTGGTTCACCACGACGGATTCGAAAGCGTGCAGATCAACACCGGCGATGGCGATGACTCGCTGCTGCTTGAAACAGATGCAATTCCCGAAGACGGTCTGACGTACAACGCCGGAGGATCCGCTGACAATGACACTCTGGATGTCACCGGTGGTACGTTTCTCGCAGCCGTTCACACACTTGTCAGCGCCACTGACGGAAGCATCCGGTACAGCACGGATTCCACCACGTCCATGATTGCGTTTACCGGCCTGGAGCCCGTCGTCGACAGCACGACCGTCAACAGCCGAGTGTTTGAGTTCTCAGACGCTGACGACACGATTCTGCTGTCCGACGACGGCGTCACAAGTAACGGCTTCTCTTTCATCGATTCGGACGATTCCGATTTCGCTCAGCAGACGACGTTTCGCAATCCACTGGCGCGACTGGCGGTGAACAGCGGTGACGGCATTGATTCGATCAGCGTTCGGGGGCTCGATTCGACATTCGCCGCTGATCTGGTGATCGGTGAGGCCTCCGCCGTGGAAGACGTGCGGTTCGATGTTCTCCCGACGGAAACTCAGGGCGGCGATGTGATGGTGACGGCGGGCTCGCTTTCCGTTGCGACGGAGATCAATTCGGGCGGCGGTGACATTTCGCTGGTCGCGGATTCGGTGACGGGCAGCGGAGACCTGACGTCTGTCGGTGGCAGCGTAAGCGTTCTGGCACAATCCGGCGACGTGGAACTGAGCAGCATCGACAGCAGTGGCGCATTCACGGGCGGGGCTGTCAGCGTCACGGTCGGGGCAGCACAGCAAATGTTTCTTTCGTCAATCGACACCAACGGCATCACCGGCGGCCTGATCACACTTAACGGCGGCGGACAGGTGACATCAGCCATCGTCGGCAACGGGTCGTTGATCAAGGCCGGATTCGGCACGCTGGAACTTCGAGGCGACAACACATATTCGGGGACGACAACGATCACCGAAGGGACGCTGTCGCTGATCGATCTGAGCGGAAGCAACATCGCCCTTTCGTCAGCAATCCATGTCGCAGCGGCAGCAACTCTGGATGCCACCGGGCTTGGCGCGGAGACGCTGGTTCTGGTACCGGGGCAGGTTCTCACCGGTGACGGAACGATCGCCGGCGGGCTCCTGGCAAGAGGCGGGAGCGTCGTGTCCGCGGGCAGCAGTCCCGGAGTTCTCACGATTCTCGGCGATCTGGAATTTGCCTCGGGGTCGTTTGCAACGATCGAGATCGGCGGGCCCGTTGCCGGTACAGGAGCCGGCTTCCATGACCAGCTTAACGTGATCGGCACCGTTACGATTTCGCAGAGCGCGGTCCTGACTGTCGTGGCATTCGATGACGGCACCGGTTCCAGCTACGTACCGACCGTGGGCGCGCAGTTCCTGCTGATCGACAACGATGGATCTCTCGACGCGGTCAATCCGGGAATCGACGACGAGGGATTCAATCATCTGGCTGAAGGGGACGTGTTCAGCACGAACTTCCTGGGTTCCGGCCGGCCGGCAACCATCAGCTACCGCGGCGGCGATGGAAACGACGTGGTGCTTCTGACGAACTCTCCCCCGGTCGCCAGCGCGGGCGGACCGTATTCGGTGCCCGAAGGCGGGATGACGGTTCTTGATGCGTCCGGCAGCAGCGATCTGGAAGATTCAACGGCGTCGCTGGATTTCCTGTGGGATCTGGACGGTGACGGCATCTTCGGGGAGACAGGTGCTGATGCCGCAAACGGTGACGAAGTCGGAATGACGCCGACGTTTGACGCGGCGAACCTGGACGGCCCGGACACGGTGACCGTCACGTTGATTGTGACCGACAGTTCCGGAGAGACCGACGTGGCCTCCGCCACGGTTACTGTCGACAATGTCGCTCCGCAGAACGTCAGCGCCGGCGACGACCAGACGGTTTCCGCAGGCGACATCGTCAGCCTGTCCGGCAGTTTCAACGATCCGGGAATCGCTGATACACACGCTCAAACGTGGACCGTGGTCAGCAGCGGCGGCCAGGTCGTGGCCACCGGCGATGGCAGCACCATCAGCTTCCAGCCGACGCAGCACGGAACTTACACGGCGACGTATACGGTGGAAGACGATGACGGCGGAGTCGCATCGGACGAGGTCGTCGTCACGGTCGAAAACCAGGCACCGGTGATCGAAACGCTCGAAAGTGATGCCTCGTCGCTGCTCGAAAAATCGGATGACGGCACAGTGACCATTATCGGGTCGTATTCCGATTCCGGATTGCCGGACACTCATACGGTGCTGGTGGACTGGGGCGACGGAAGCGCCGTCGAAGAAGTGACCGTCGACCAGCAGACCCGCACGTTCGAAGGGACGCACGAATATGCGAACGGCGGCATCTATTCCGTGACCGTCACTGTCGTTGACGACGGTGACCTGTCGTCGGCTCCGGAATCCGTCAGTTCCGTTGTCACGGGTGTCGGCGTTGTCGACGGAACGCTGTACATCATCGGCACGAACGACGACGACAACGTCAAGCTTCGAGTCAACGAACGAAAAGATGAACTGAAGATCGACGCGAAGTTTGGCCGCACACGCGACCACCACGGCTGTCGCGATCGTGGTTCACACGGCCGCAGGCATGGCCGTTCGAACGACGGATCGGATCGGATTCGCATGACGCTGGTGGCTTCGGAAATTGAGCGAGTGGTCGCGTTCCTCTGCGACGGTGACGACACGTACGACGGCGGCTCGAACGATGACGGCGACCGCGGCGGGTGTGGCGGCTCGCAGCCGGTCGCCGACATCAACATTCGGCAAATCGTCTTTGGAGGCGACGGTGACGACAGGCTGAGCGGTGGCAGGTGGAATGATGCTCTGTTTGGCGGCGCCGGCGACGACGATGTGAACGGCGAAAAAGGTCACGACATCCTTGTCGGAGGCGACGGCCGTGATCGGCTGAACGGCGGCCGCGGTGATGACCTGCTGATCGGTGGTCGCGTTGACAACGACTTCCAGGACGTGTCGGTCATTGACGACATTGATGCCGCGATGACCGAATGGGCCGGCGGCAATCTCGCTGACGCGATGCAGTTTCTGGGGACCGTCGTCGATGATGACGAGCGAGACCATCTGTTCGGCGGGCACGGCGATGATTCGCTCATCGGTGGAAGCCGCGATCGACTGCGGCAATGATGGTTGTGGTGATGACGTTTAACCTTGACGATGTACCGGAATTCCGCGACGCGTCCCGTCGTTCCGCAGGACGATCGGCGGCGATGGATTTCCGGTTGTGGACGAGGCAGCGAGTTCGGTCGGTCGGTCCGGTCGCGGGACCGGCAGCGGCCGGCATGAAGTGATCCGCCGAACGCTCGATGTGAATCGTTGAAATCCATACTCCAACAGTGGTATCCGGATGTCGCACGACGAAACCGAGTTGCTGGATCGACTGCACGCCGGCGATGTCAACGTCCTGGGCGATCTGCTGACGTTGTATCGGTCTCGCCTGAAGGCCATGGTGCAACTGCGACTTGACCGCCGCGTTCAGGGCCGTGTTGACGCGTCCGACGTCATTCAGGATGCGTGCCTGGAAGCGGCCACGCGAGTTCAGGAATTCGTCGACAAGAAGCCAATGACCTTCTTTCTTTGGTTACGATATCTGGTCGGCGAACAGATGATTACGCAGCACCGCAGGCATCTGGGAGCCGCCAAGCGCGACGCGCGACGCGAGATTTCACTGTTCAACCGCCTGCCCGAAGCCAGTACGGCATTGCTGGCCGCTCGACTGATCGGTTCACTGACGGCGCCCAGCGAAGCGGCGGTCCGCGCGGAGAATCGGCTGGAAGTCGAAGAAGCACTGAATTCCATGAGCGAACTGGATCGGGAAATCATCGCCCTGCGGCACTTCGAACAGTTGTCGCGGTTTGAAACCGCGCAGGTTCTGGGGATTCAGGAATCCGCCTGCAGCAAACGTTATGTTCGTGCCATGCAGCGGCTGGGAGACGTGCTGAAGGCAGCGAACACATGACGCAACACATCACCTGCCGACCGGCTGCATTCCACGCAGAACTCATCACATTCGCCGAAAACGGAAGCCGTTGCCGCATCTGAACAGATACACGAGGAAAGCCCATGTCATCCGCCGATTCCTCCGCGCACGCTGTTCTGCTGGACAACATTGCCGACGAATTCGCAAAGCGTCAGCGAGCCGGCGAGGACCCCGACGTCGAAGAATACGTGCAGCGGCATCCGAAACTGGAAGCGGAAATCCGGCAGATCCTGGGAACGCTGTGCCGCATTGAGATCGCGCGGCCGGAAACATTCGGCGCCGGTGATTGCAAACCGCTGTCCGGCGCGGACGGAGCGGAACTCACGCAACTCGGCGACTACCGCATTCTTCGGGAGATCGGCCGCGGCGGTATGGGAGTGGTCTTCGAAGCCGAACAGGTTTCGCTTGGCCGGCGAGTCGCGCTGAAAGCTCTGCCGAATGCGTCACAGCTCGACCCGCGGCAGTTTGCCCGCTTTCAGCTTGAAGCCCGCGCGACGGCAAGGCTGGAGCATCCCAATATCGTACCGGTTCATGGTGTCGGTGAAGACAACAACCTGCACTACTTCACAATGCAGTTCATCGACGGACCGGGACTCGGGGAAGTTCTGAACGAAGTGCGTCTGCTGCGAGACCAGCATGTTCCGTCCGCCGATTCCGACATTTCGGTCGTCGCGCGAACTCTGTGCAGCGGCGAACTTTCGTCATCCGAAGCCGCGGTTCAGGACAAACCGAACGCCGCGCATGACGGTCCCGCCGGTGAAACGCGCGGCACGCGGCTGCCGGACGGCAGGCGAGCCGACTCGACGGTCAACCTGGCCGCCTCGGACACCCTGGTGAATCTTTCGGGCACGTCTGCCGGGCTGCTGGGGGCCAAATACTTTCACAACGTCGCCCGCATCGGAATTCAGATCGCGAACGCGCTGGAGTTCGCGCATGGTCACGGAATTCTTCATCGCGACGTGAAGCCGTCCAACATCCTGCTGGACCTGCGCGGCAAGGCGTGGATCACGGACTTCGGTCTGGCGAAGGCCGAAGACGCCGCCGACGTCACTCACAGCGGAGACATTGTCGGTACGCTGCGGTATATGGCTCCGGAACGTTTCGAAGGCTGGGCCGATCGTCGCAGCGATGTGTATTCGCTGGGGCTGACACTGTATGAACTGGCGACCCTGCAGCCGGCGTTCGGCACAGGCGATCGCGCTCAACTGATTCAGAACATTCGCGACGCAGCGCCGCCGATGCCTCGTACCATCGATGCTCGCATTCCGCCGGATCTGGAAACCATCATCCTGACCGCCATTCATGCGGAGCCGGCTCAGCGCTATCGCACGGCCGGGCTGCTGGCGGAAGACCTGGAACGATTTCTTGCGGGCCAGCCGATTCGAGCCCGGCGGACATCGCCGCTGGAAAAGGCCAGACTGTGGACGCGCCGAAATCCCGTCGTCGCGTCTCTGCTGGCGACACTGATTCTGGTCCTGGCGACGGGATTCGCAACGTCGACCTGGTACTGGCACCAGGCTGCCGTGCGAGCCGCCGCGCTGGAAGTTTCCGAACGCACGGCGACTCAGTATTCCAGGATCGCCACACGGAATTCGGCCGATGCCGAAGACGCCCGAACGGCCGCCGTTCAGCAGCGCGACGTCGCTCTGTCCAAGGCGCGCGACCTGCGGGCCGCCGTCGATCAACTGTTCACCGCGATCGCCGACGATCCGGCCCTGAAGACAGTGGCCCTGGAAAAATTCCGGCGTGGAATGCTGGAACGTGCGAATGACTACTACGACCAGTTTCATGCCGAAACGCCGGACGACCCCGCGCTCGGCTTCGAACACGCGCAGCTGACGTACAAGCTGGCTCAGATGAACCGCGAACTCGGCGACCTCAGAACCGCGAAGCGATTGTTCTCCGGCGTGATCGACGACGCGGACCGTTCCGGTGAAACGAACCCGGCAATGTTCGCCCTGGCCTACAAATGCCGGCTGATGGTCGCCGAATGCAGTTGGAAGCTTGGAGAACACGACGACCAGCTCAGTCGTCTGATTCAGACTTCCGACCGATTCGTCGAACGCCACTCACCGGAAACCGCAGCAAAGTTCCTGACCGAATGTGCTCACATGGCCATGAACGTCCGCCGAGTGTCCGTCGCCTGGAACCTTTCCAATCGCGCTGAGGAACTGTGGAGCACCATCGAACCGGTCCCCGCGATGCAGCGCCAGCATGACCTGCGTGTCGCGCTGCACCTGACGACTCGCAGCCGCCTGGCTCTGGAAATAGACGAATTCAACGAAGCTCGCAGCGCTGCCGGCCGCGCGGCTGACCTGCTGAAACCATACGGACCCAGCGATCTGGTCAGTGCCACGATCGCTGACATGGACTACCTGACAGCCATCGCCTGGTCGCGCGAAGGGCGCTATGTGGAATCGACGGAATACCTTCGGAAAGCGATCGGTATTGTTTCCGAGATGCAGCAGGCGCATCCGGATGTCCAGAGCCACCGCACAAAGTTGATGGACCTGAACTATCACCTGGCGCTGGATCTGCATCGCCAGTCAGCACACGATGACGCCCTGGCGCTGCTGACGATCGTGCTGCGGGATCTGGAGGAAGCCGAGGACCAGTTTGAAGACGTCCCGGTGACTCAGAAACTTCTTCGGGGCGACGTTTTGAACCTGCTGGGCGGCGTCCATTCGGCCCTGGGCCACTTTTCCGAACAGGGTCGCTTCACGCAGGCCGCCATCGAAACTCTTGAGCCGCTTCGTGGCGATGACTCCAATCTGCAGATTCTTGTTTCGCTGGGTAACGCGTGGATTCACCAGGCGGATTTCCTGGGCAACACCGATGCCGAATTTGACGATCGTCTCGCCGCTTTCGAAAACGCAACCGGAATCCTGGAAAGCGTTTTGACCGCGGAGCCTGCTGACAGCCAGGCACGGCAGCACCTGGCTCGTGCTTACATGGCACAGGGCCTGATGTTCGTGGACGCCGACCAGCGGCAGGCCGCCGCGGAGCAGTTCGACAAGGCCATCGATCTGAACGCGGGCACGGCGTCCGACCAGGCTCGCACCCACAGAGCTCAAATGCTGACCGACCGTGAATAGCCGGCAAACCACCGTCAGCCGGCAGCGGCCTCAACCAGCCTGTTCTTGGAAGATCCGGTCGACGGCAGTCAACCCGTGAACGTTTCCCCGACGTTTGTTCGCCACGGGAATGGGTTTCCGTAGCGGCGCGCTGAACAGTCGGCGCTATTCATGCCGCATGGTGGTTTCACCAACCAGCGTTTTGCCCGCCAGATAATCCGCCTGTACCAGGCTCACACGGTCGAACGGCACGGAGACACGAACTCTGATCGTGTCAGATTCCTCCGCGGTGCTGACGTCTGCTGCCGCGCCGTTGACGAAGCAGGTCACGGTGACATCCGCGGCGGTTACTCCGAGTGCGCCGGAGAGGAAGTTATCCACGTAGGCTTCGACCGCAGTTGAGGAACTGCCGTCGAGGATCGCCTGCCGGCAGCCTTCGCGGGATGCATTGGTCACCATCTGACCGACGGACATCGCCCGACCAAACTCAATGATACCCAGCACAAGAATCAGGAAGATTGGAATGATGATGGCGAACTCAACAACCGCGGCGCCGGTACGCGACGATTGGAACGCCGCTGGCCTGTGAGTGCTACTGTTCCGGCATTGGATGGCAGTTGATCTCAACATGGTTGTCCCCGCGCAAATGGATGCCCGCCCTTCCCGAGGTCGGGCTCAACTGGAAAGCTACGTCCAAACTGCGGACTGGCAAACAGGACCGCCCAATTCCGACCTTCCGCAGGCAACTTCGTCGTCATAATCGTCAAGATCTGGCCCAAGCCTGGAAGGATCTGTGGCCTGGCCGCTGTCGATTGCGACATGCACTCCGACTGCGACCCAGGATTCTGAGTCGTTCTCCCCCAGGAACGCTCCTTGTTGCGCTCTTGACCGATCCCATGTCCGGTTCTGACGCGACGCGAAGCCTTCGCTTTGCAAAACAGGCCGTTATTCGGGGCATGACCTGTGCAGACAATCTACCAATTCCTGCCGAAGCGTCGTGGTGCCGTCGCACTGCTGGCGACGTTTCTTCTTGTTGTTGTGCTGATCTTCACGGCTTTCGCTACCGACCTGGGCTTCGTTATGGTCCGAAAGACCGAACTCCAGGCCGCCGTGGACGCGGCAGCCATGGCCGGCGTCATGGACCTGAGGGGCGATCAGGCGACCGTTGAGGCGGCTGTTGACCAGTACCTGATCCACAATGAATTTGACCCGAATGAAACCGGGATTACCCGGACGATTGAATACGGAGTGTGGGACGAACAGGCGGGAACTTTCTCACCAGGCACTTTCGGTGCCGCTAATGCCATGCGGCTGCAGGTGGTCCACGCGGCTTTACCGTCGCTGTTTGGTCGAGTAATGGGCATCAGTTCCTATACGACATCGGCTGAATCCACGGTCGTCCTGGCAAATGGCCCACCCAGAGACATTGTCCTTGTCCTGGACGTCTCCGGGTCGATGAACGCCAGCATGTCGAATGGCTTCAGCCGTATCGAAAACACCATCACTGCCACGAACTCGATGGTCGCAAACCTCAGCGACGAAGACCGCCTTGGACTGGTCGTCTATTCCTGGAGCGACACACTGCGCAATGATATGCAGAAGACGGGGAAGCTGGAAACTCAGATGGATTTCGACCATACGCAGGCACTGAACGTCGTCAACACTCTGACTGCCGGCCACTATACCAGCGGAACCAATATCGGCGGCGGATATCGCGCGGCTCTGGATGTGTTCCTGAACGATCCTTCTCCCCGGGATGCCACGGAACCGGAACTGGTCAAGGTTGTCGTCATTCTGACGGACGGACAGGTCAATATGGCGGAACCCTACCCGTCTCCGGACGACGGACCCACCGGAACGCTGCCTCCGGGTCCGTACAACAAGAACGACTATGTCGACTGGATTGCCATGCAGCAGTGGGCGAACACTCTGAAGGCCCGCGGGATCAAGGTGTATGCCATCAAACTGCATGGCACCGCGGACAGTGACTTTTCGGACACGGCGTCACTTCCGGATTCCTATGACGGCACCTATTTCTTCCATATTGCTCACGGAAGCGAAGATACCTCAAACCTGCTGGACACATATCGGAAGATCGGCGTGGGCCAGAGTGGCCCGAAGATAGTCCGCTGATTGACGCCTGCTGAAATCTGCATCCCCTCGGGATTTCACATGACGACATCCACCACGACCAAGTCGAACCTCTGGTTCCTGGGACCGATCCGCGACGGCGCGCTGATTATCGGCACACCGCTGCTGATTCTTCCCCTGGCCTGGCTGCTGTGCCAAAGCAGATCCGGCACGGCCGCGGTGATCGTGATCGGAGCATTTGGACAACTTGGCCATTGCCTGCCGGGCCTGATCCGAGCCTACGGTGATCACAAGCTGTTCCGGCGCTATCGAACGCGATTTATCGCAGCGCCTCTGGCACTGGGGACGGCGTGCCTGCTGGCGGTGCGGAACAATCTGGACGTGCTGATCCTTGTCGGAGTCACCTGGGCGGTCTGGCACGCGCTGATGCAGACGTATGGGTTCCTGCGAATCTACAACGCTCGGTCCGGCCGGCTTTCGACAACTCTGCGTCGGCTTGAGTTCGGAATGTGTTTTCTGTGGTTTGGCGGAGCCATCCTGCTGAACGAGCAGCCTCTGACACTGCTGCTGCATCGCTGGTATGGAGCCGGCGGGATATTGCTGCCCGCGTCACTGGTGGCAGCCGTGCAGATGATCTGGCTGACAGCGCTGGTGGCTGTGACGCTGGCTTATGCCGGCATGGTGGTCCGGTCGCATCTGACAGGAAGTCCGATTGCATTGCCGTCGGTGCTGACGATGATCTCCGGTACCGGCTTCTATTGGTTCGCCTATGCCGGCGCCACAAACATCCTTGTTGGTGCTGCGATGTTTGAGATCTTCCACGACGTGCAGTACCTGACGATTGTGTGGCTGTTCAATCGCCGTCGCGTGGAACAGTCGGCGGGTGTCGGCGGCTTCGTGCGGTTTCTGTTTCGGCGCAGCGGAGCACTGGTTGGCGTCTATATTGGAATCGTCTGTGCATTCGGCGGTCTGCGACTGATTGAGTCTTCACTGCCGGCGGGAATCCCCGGCGAGGCACTGACCGCACTGCTCGCGCTGACAGGACTGCTGCACTACTATTACGACGGATTCATCTGGAAGGTCCGTGACGAATCAACACGGGAGTCGCTCGGCATACGAAGCGACCGCACAGACGGCCGGCGCCTGAATCTGTCCGGGTACGTTCACGCGCTGAAATGGACGGTCGCCGCGATTCCAATCCTGTGGCTGACCTGTGTCGAGTCCGTCGTTCAGCCGGACGAGACCACGTGCCGGCTGCTGGTGCAGCGAAGTCTGTCTTCCACGGGCTTCGCACATGTGTTGGTTTCCGCCAGCCCCGACTCCGAGTCTGCCATTGTCGCTCCGGAAGGGTCGATACGCTTGCGGTGAATTGCTGCATGCCGGAGGAATCCTTTGACTCTGCCGGTGCACGTCTCGGCAGATACGCATCGGCAGGTCTCCGGGGTTTCGTTACTGTGCTGCGACTTTCCGACGGACGGTGCGTTCGGTAATCTCGACGTCTTCGACACGTGCGGCTTTTTGGTTCATTCGGTTGCCGTGAGCCGGTCGTACGTGTTTCGAAGTGACCCTGATCAAAGGCCCGATATGCAAATTCGTTCGATCGATGTCTGCCCGCTGACCGGAGCCACTGTGGATGGCGGCTGGCCTCAGGGTCACGAACCGCAGGAAAATCTGCACACGCTGCTGATCGTTCGAACGGACGGCGAACCGGTCGGGTACGGAAGCTGTTTTACGTCCGGTCGACTGGTTGCCGGCGCGGTCGAATTGCTGTGGCCGCTGCTGAAGAATGAATCGGCTGTCGAGCCGGAACGCGTGTCGGAAAAGCTGCGGCAGTCGTCCTTCTGGCAGGGACGCGGCGGAGCGGTCGAACACGCGATCAGCGGGATCGACATCGCTTTGTGGGATCTGATGGGAAAAGCGTGTAGCCAGCCGGTATCGCGACTGCTGGGAGGCAACTATCGCGATACGATCAAGCCGTACGGTTCGATCCTGTTCGACGAACCGGCCGCGCTGCGGGACACGCTGCACAGTGTTGTGGCGCGAGGTTTCCGGGCGATCAAGCTCGGCTGGCGACCGTTCGGTCGCCGCAATTCGAAGTTCGACGAGTTGCTGGTCCGCACCGCTCGCGACACGGTCGGCGACGCAGTGGAATTGATGGTAGACGCCGGCGGCAGCGAACAGTTCTGGCCGCACGGAACCAACTGGGCTCGCCGAACCGCGACGATGCTCAGCGACTATGACATCACCTGGTTCGAAGAACCTCTGCCGCCCGACGATCTGGCCGGCTATGTGGAACTGACGCGCGCGTCGCCGGTACCGATCGCGACGGGTGAAGTTCTGACTCGGCGGCAGTCGTTTCAGCCGTGGATCGAACAGCGAGCCGCCGATATTCTGCAGCCGGACTGCACCAAAAACGGCGGACTGAGCGAATCACGGCGGATCGCATGGGCGGCCGCCGATCACAACATCCAGGTGGTTCCTCACGGCTGGAACACGGCCGTCGGGCTTGCGGCCGACCTGCAGTTTTCCGCAGCGATCCCGGTGGCCCGCTACGTCGAATATCTGTTCCCGTGCGCGTACATTGATGAGCTTGTGACGCAGCGGTTCGCTCTGGACGAAAACGGATTGCTGCGGATTCCGAACGGACCGGGTCTGGGAATGGAAATCGACGGAGACGCTCTGGACCGGTTCTGCCCGGAACGCGTGATCTTTCAGTAATCGATCGGCGTCTTGAAATCGGAACCTGACGACCCAGCCGCCAGCGCCGTATCCGTCGCCGCCAAACGCCAACAAGCATTTTGTCATGTCATTTGACGTTCACCGACACACAAAAACTGTCACGCAGCTCCTGTCTTCGGGCGTTCCGTTTGTCACCGTCACGATGGTCGACATGCGCGGCAGCGCTCCTCAGATTCAGGGCGCCAGGGCGGTGATCACGGCGGATGGCATCGTCGACGGCACGGTCGGCGGCGGCAAAGTGGAAGCTCGCGCGATTGCGTTTGCGAAGGACCTGCTGGCGAACAACGATGGGCGAAGCTGTCAGTTCGAAACCTGGAACCTGCAGACCGACGTTGGCATGACCTGCGGCGGCGAAGTGAAGTTCTTCTTCGAAGTGTTTCTCAGCAGCGACTGGAAGATCGCGGTATTCGGAGCCGGGCATATCGCTCAGGCCATGATTCCGATTCTGCTGAACATGAACTGCCGAGTCACCTGGCTGGATCAGCGTTCCGAGTGGCTGTCGCGCATCGGCGAACATCCGAAGCTGACCAAAGTGTGCGCGGAGGAGTTGAAAGACGAAGTGGCGAAGCTGGATCCGCGGAGTTTCTTCGTGTTGATGACTCAGGGACACGGAACCGATCTGCCCGTGCTGGCGGAAGTGCTGCGAACGATCGAACCGCCGTATCTCGGCGTGCTGGGAAGCCTGCAGAAAGCGAAAGTGCTGCGTCGGGATTTGAAGGAACTGGGTTTGTCAGACGAAAAGATCGCTTCGTATTTCTGCCCGATGGGCGTTCCCATGGGCAACAATACTCCGCCGGAAATTGCGATCAGTATCACGTCGCAGTTGATTCAGGAACGTGATCGACTGGGAATTGTGAAGCAGAAGACGAAGGTGTTCTGAGCGATGGGCGAGCGACAGGCGTTCTCGCCGGCCACAAGAATTGCGGCTGCCACTCTTCTGCAAGTGTTCGGTGAAGCATGCTGAAGATCGGTCGATTCGAATTCCGCCTGCCGGTCATCCAGGCGGCCCTTAGCGGTTACAGCGATTGGCCGATGCGCGCGATCGCCAGGCGGATGGGGGCTCCGTATACCATCTGCGAAGTCATGATCGATTCGTTCGTGAATTCACTAAAGGATCGCGAGCGCACGAAGCATTTTCTGATGCTGACCGGTGACGATCATCCGGCGGGGGCTCAATTGATGGGGGCGGATCCGTCGGAGTTTCCGGCCGCCGCGAAACGACTGATCTCAGCCGGGTTTGATGTGATCGACATTAACTTCGGCTGTCCCGTGAAGAAGGTGCTGGGGCGCTGCCGGGGTGGATTTCACCTGGGCCAGCCGGACGTTGCGATTGAAATCCTGCGTCGAGTGCGCGACGCCGTGCCCGCTGAAGTTCCGGTGACTCTGAAAATGCGTCGCGGAGTCGACGAAAGCGACGGCAGCCGAGACCGGTTCTTCACGATTCTGGACGCGGCGTTCGAAACCGGCATCGCGGCAGTCACGGTTCACGGCCGCACCGTGATGCAGCGTTACAACGGGCCGAGCGACTGGGGATTTCTCAGCGAACTTCGCCGGCAGTATCCGCATCAAACGTTGCTCGGCAGCGGAGACCTGTTTTGCGCGGAAGACTGCGTGAGAATGCTGCGGGAAACGGGCGTCGATGGAGTCACGGCGGCTCGCGGGTCGATCGGAAACCCGTGGATCTTCCGGCAAGCTGCGGAACTGCTGGCTGGCCGACCTCTGCCGGATCCGCCGTCGGTGTTTGAGCAGCGTGACGTGCTGCGGGAACATTTTCGTCTCGCTGACATTGCCTATCCCGGCGGGAAGGCATCCCGACAGATGCGGAAGTTCGGTATCCGATACGCCGACTGGCACCCCCACGGCGATCATGTTCGAGCAGACTTCATTCGCGCGCGGAACGCGTCGGAATGGCATGACGTGGTTGCTCGCTGGTATGCCGAAGACGCGCCGGGCATCTATCCGGCGAACCCCGGCATTCCGAAGCCTCCGGCGATGGCGAAATGACTCGGTGCCCCGTTGACGACGGCGGAACGAAGACCAAAGGCGACGCTGCGCGTGCGGGTCGCGGTGACCATCACGGTGACGCTCAGCAGCGCCGGTCGTGGACTCGGTCGTGGCGGCGTTCGAGTGCCTTGCGGTAAGTGTCCAGATAACGATTCGCGCTGCGGTCCCAGGACCAGTCGGCCGCCATTCCGGATTTCATGAGTTCCTTCCAGACGGCACGGTCATGGTACGTTCGCACGGCACGTTCAAACGTCGTCGCGAATGCTCCTTCGGTGTAGTCGCTGAAGGCAAACCCGGTGGCCGTGCCGGCTTCCAGAGTCTGCGGTGTCAGGTCCACGACGGAGTCCGCCAGGCCGCCAACGGCCCGAACGACGGGAACCGTTCCGTAGCGAAGGCTGTACATCTGGTTCAGGCCGCAGGGTTCGAAGCGACTGGGCATCAGAAACGCGTCGGCCCCGGCTTCTACCTGATGAGCCAGGCCTTCGTCGAAGCCCACAAATACGGCGACCTTGTCGGGATTGTGTGCTGCCAGGTACTGCAGATGTCCTTCGTAGCGCGGGTCGCCCGTGCCCAGGAAGGCGATCTGCACGTCCTGGTGAAGAATTCTGCCGGCGGCTCCGGCGATCAGGTCGAAGCCCTTCTGATCGGACATCCGCGACACCATGCCGAACAGCGGCACGTCGGATCGTGCCGGCAGCCCCATGCGTTCCTGCAGATGCCGCTTGCAGACGGATTTGCCGTCATCAGCGGAATCGAACGTGTAGGTGGCCGGCAGTTGATGATCGGTGGCGGGATTCCATTCGTCGGTATCGATGCCATTCAGAATGCCGACCAGGTCGTCGCGGCGAACTTTCAGGACGGAATCCAGGTGTTCGCCGAATTCCGGAGTGCAGATTTCTTCGGCATACGTCGGGCTGACGGTGGTGATCTGGTCGGCGAAGTTGATACCCGTCTTCAGAAGATTCAGGTCTCCCCAGAATTCCATGTGATGCATATTGAAGTACCGCCAGTCCATACCGGTCAGCGGCATATCCAGATGCCAGAATCGGCCCTGATAGGCCATGTTGTGCAGCGTCATGACGGACGCCGCGTTTTCGAAGCCGGGCAGGTGAGCGTACTGAGAATGCAGCAGAGCGGGGACCAGGCCGGTCTGCCAGTCGTTGCAGTGAACGATGTCCGGACGCAGTACCATCTGACGGCAGATTTCCATGACGGCCCGGCTGAAGAAGCAATAACGTTCACAGTTGTCGACGTAGCCTTTGCCGTGCTCCATGTACAACTGAGAACGGTCGAAATAGTGAGCCTGTCGGACCAGCAGCACGGTGACTCCGTTGCCCGGCAGCGTTGTCCAGTTGACGCCGGCGGTCATCTGCCGGCCGTTCATGGCGATCGCCAGCCGCAATCCGCTGTCGGCAATCGAAGGCAGACGATGCTGCCGGTCCTTTCGCAGCACGCGATAGTCCGGCACGATGATGGTGACGTCGTGCCCGCTGGCGTCGAGGGCCTTTGCCAGAGCAGTGGTGACGTCCGCCAGGCCGCCGGTCTTGGAAAACGGCACCGCTTCGGAAGCGGTCAGAACGATGCGCAGTCGGTCGGAGGTAATCATGTCGGTTTTCAGTGTTCAGTCGTCCGGATTCAGAAGCTGGGATTTGAACACTTTCACACTTCAAAGCTGTCGCCGAACTGAGGAATGACGGGTGGTTGATCGCAGTCGTTGGCGATCAGTTCCGCGAGAGCCTTTGCGGCATCATCTTCACCGTGAACGATAAATGCCTGCCCGACGCCTCCCTGTTTCTGAATTTCTCCGAACCACCACTTGAAGTCTTCGGCATCGGCATGGGCGGACAGGCCGTTGATCGTTTCGACTCGGCAGCGGCGGTGATATTTCCGGCCGTAGATCCGGACTTCTTCCCGCTGTTCCACCAGGCTGCGTCCCAGAGTATGGCGAGCCTGAAATCCAATGATCAGAATCGTGTTTTCCGGGTTTCCGATGGCATTTTTGATGTGATGCACGACTCGGCCGTGTTCGCACATACCGCTTGCGGAAATCACGACAAACGGCCCTTTGCGCTTGTTCAGGGCGATGCTTTCGTCCCGGGAACGAACGTAGGTCAGACCGTCGAAATCAAAAACATCGTCGTCGAACTCCAAAGTGCGGCGAACGTCTTCGTCCATGCTTTCGGGGTGATCGCGATAGATGTCCGTCAGCCGGGTCGCCAGCGGACTGTCAATGAACACCGGCACATGGCAAAGCTGGTCTTCGTTTCGAAGTTCGTTCAGCAGATACACCAGCATCTGAGTTCTGCCCAGGCTGAACGCCGGGATGATGACTCGGCCGCCGGAAGACGACGCTTCGCAGATGACTCGCTGCAGTTCTTCCTTCACGTTGTGCGATGGCGGGTGGACTCGATTTCCGTAGGTTGATTCCGTGATCACAACATCGCAGCGTCCGACGGTTTCCGGATCGTTCAGGATCGGTTTTCCTCGCCGGCCCAGGTCTCCCGTAAAAACCAGGCGTTTCCAGTCGCCGTCGTCCAGCAAATCCAGTTCGACAATGGCTGAACCCAGGATGTGTCCGGCGTGGTGAAACCTTAACCGCACGTCGTCGGACAGAGATTCCCATTCCCCGAAGCCGATGTATTCGAAGGCTTTGGCAACGCGTTTGGCATCATCTTCGGAATACAGCGGCTGAACGACGGAATCGCGATTTGCCGCTTTTTTGGCCGCGTAGCGAGCATCCTCGGCCTGGATGTGTGCACTATCGCGCAACATCAGTGAAGCGATATCGGCGGTGGCTCGCGTGCAGAAAATGGGACCTCGATACCCGGCTTTGTGCAGCCCCGGCAGATTTCCTGAATGGTCAATGTGCGCGTGCGACAGGACCACGGCATCCAGTTTTCGCGGATGGCAGTGAAACCGTTCGTTCTTCGGGCGAGTTTCCTCTTCCGGGCCCTGGAAAAGTCCGCAGTCCAGCAGAATTCTTCGTGTGGAGGTTTCGATCAAGTGCTGGCTGCCTGTGACTTCACCGGCTGCTCCGAAAAAGGTGATCCGCATGAAGAACGTGACTTTCTGGCTGAAATCCGGGTTTGGGTGCGGCAAAAGAGTGCGGCGGGTGGAACAACGTGCGTCGAACGGGATGGAGAGTTTTTTCCGGCGGTGACCGGGGACGGGGACAGGTGAGAATCGTTTGCTGCAACGGATCACGTGAGTGAACGGCACTACTACCGACCGGGTAGTGGCTTGCAATCCCCAAAGTCTGCGGCCGGATTACCTTCTTTCGGCGGACCGCTGCATCATTGATGTTCACTTTTGTGAACGGAGGTAAGCCGAAGGTTCGGCTTTTGTCAATCAGCAGGGTGGGCCTACAATGCCCAGGTGTACAGATGCCTGCGTTTCTTCCGCAGTTCTTCGAAATCCGGCGAACATGTTGCGTGGCCTGCGATGTAGATTTGCAGGGACTTGCAACACGGGGCAGTCGCCGGCTGGATTATGTCGGCGACGGGCGTTCCTGCGAAATCTTCAGGGAGCCGTCCTGTTTTCGGTGGAGTCGGTAGGCGGAACTGAACGTGAGCGTTCCTCAGCGGGTCGCGGATTTCCGGTTCTCGGGGAGTTTCCATTGATGCAGCCACGGGCACAGAGTTCATGGTTACGGCTATTCAGCTCCGGCGTCGTCTGCGGTTTGGCGCTGCTGACGATGATGCCGAACGCATGGTGCGGGGCGGAGGCCAGTTCGTCGGGACCGGCGGCGAAGTCGACGGCGGAATTCATCGACGACCAGATTGAACGAAGCTGGGCGGACAACGAAATCAAGCCGTCTCCCGAGGCTCCGGACGAAGAATGGGTGCGCCGGGTTTATCTGGACACCGTCGGACGAATTCCATCTTTGAAGGAAGTGGAAACGTATCTGGCGGACTCCAGCCCTCGCAAGCGCGCGGTGCTGGTGGATGCTTTGCTGGATCATCCGGATTATGTCCGCAACTTCACAACGATCTGGACCAACCTGTGTATGGGGCGCGCCGATGTGCGTCGAGTCAGCCGGCCCAGCCTGGAAAAGTTCTTCCGGGAAGCCTTTGCGAAGAACCGACCGTGGAACGATGTGGTCGTCGACATCGTGACGGCGGAAGGTCATTTCGAAGAAAACGGGGCCGTCAATTACATCCTCGCTCAGATGCAGCTGCCGGACGACGGAGTGCAACTGACGGCAAAGACGACCCGGCTGTTTCTCGGAATGCAGGTTCAGTGTACTCAGTGCCACAATCATCCGTTTAACGACTGGCAGCAGAGTCAGTTCTGGGAGTTCAACAGCTTCTTCCGGCAGGTCAGCAAGCGGGATTACCGTCGCACGGATCCGAACTCCGGACGGCAGGTCGACGACTATTCGGAAGTCGTGTGGCAGGACTATTCCGGTCCCGTTCACTTCGAAAAGCGCAGCGGGCTGATGGAGGCCGCCTATCCGATTTACCTCGGACGAAAAATCGATGCCGGTCCGGACACGGATCGCCGCAAGGAACTGGCTCGATTGCTGGTGGAACCGAACGAAGGCGAAACACCGCTGCTGGCGACGGCGTTCGTGAACCGGATGTGGGGTCATTTCTTCGGGTACGGGTTTACTCGCCCGGTTGATGACATCGGTCCGCACAATCCGGCGTCGCACCCGGCTCTGCTGGAACGGCTGGCCGCGGACTTCGCGAGCGGCGGCTACAACGTCAGACAACTGGTGCGATGGATTGCCAACAGTCGAGCCTACTCGCTGACCAGTCAATTAAGTTCCGACAACCGCGTCGATGACCCGGCGTCCGGTGAAATGCCGCTTTTCAGCCACATGTATATCAAGTCGATGGAAGCCGAACAGCTTTACGATTCGCTGATTACTGCGTCAAACGCCGACAAGGCGGGCAACGGCGGCTGGGATGCTCAGGAAGCTCAGCGCCGCCGCTGGATGCAGCAGTTCGTCGTGACGTTTGACAACGATGAAAATGACGAAGCCACAACATTCAACGGAACGATTCCTCAGGCGCTGATGATGATGAACAGCGATCTGATGGAACGTGCCGTCAGCGCGGATCGGGGCAGTCTGCTGTTCGAAGTGCTTAACAGTCCGGGACCGGAAACACAGAAAATTCAGAAGCTGTATCTGGCCGCGCTAAGCCGCCGGCCGGGCGGGACGGAAATGTCGACCGCCAGACAGTTTCTGAGTGCCTATCCGGCGTCATCCGGCGTGATGGCCTGGCAGGACATGTTCTGGGCGCTGCTGAATTCCAATGAGTTTATCCTGAATCACTAATCCTCCTGCGGGGCAAATGACACATGGCAATCTGGAACAACTACGGCATGAAGCGGCGTCACTTCCTGCAGCATCTGGCATCGGCTGCGGCGACCGTTCCGGCAATGAATTTTCTGTCGCACGTGCAGGCGAACGCTGCCGCTGTGAAGGCCAATCAGAAAGCCTGCATCCTGATGTGGATGGGCGGCGGTCCTCCCACGATTGACATCTGGGACCTGAAACCGGGTTCGAAGAATGGCGGCGATTTCAAACCGATTGACACAAAAGCGGCAGGTGTGCAGATCTGTGAACACATGCCGAAGACGGCTGGCATCATGGATGACCTGGCGATTGTTCGTTCGATGAGTACTCGCGAAGCCGACCACGGCCGCGGCCGGTACTACATGCATACCGCCTACGTTCCGAATCCGACCGTGACTCATCCGACATTCGGATCTGTCGTCAGCTACGAACTGGGTTCCAAGCGCACGGCGCTGGAACTTCCGTCGTTTGTGTCGATCGGTGGTGACGCCGGTCCGGCGGGATTTCTGGGGATGTCGCATGCTCCATTTGTCGTGGACAGCAGCGGCCGAATTCAGAACGCTCCCGGCGAGGAAGCTCAGCGGCGGCTTCGCGGCCGGCTGACAATGCTGGAAGCCGTGGAAACGAATTTCCTGAATTCGCGCCGGGGCGAGTTGCCCAGGGCTCACCAGGATGTCTACCAGAACGCCGTCAACCTGATGACCTCCGACCAGATGGCCGCGTTCGACGCCCGCCGCGCCGCGCCGAAGTTTGGTCTGGAAGTGGAATCTCAGGCGACGCAGGATGCCTACGGAACAAGCGCGTTCGGGCAGGGGCTGCTGATGGCCCGTCGGCTGGTGCAGGTGGGAGTCCCGTTCATCGAAGTGAACCTTGGCGGCTGGGACCTTCATCAGGGAGTGTTCCCGGCGTTGAGCCAGCAGAAGCTTCCGGAACTGGATCGGGGCATGTCCGCGCTGGTGACCGACCTGAAAAGTCGCGGCATGCTGGACGACGTCGTGCTGGTCTGGATGGGCGAATTTGGCCGCACTCCGCGTATCAATCAGGATGTCGGACGCGACCACTGGGCTCGAAGCTGGTCTGTGGTAGTCGGCGGCGGCGGCCTGAAAACCGGTCAGGCGATCGGAGCCACCGATGCCGACGGCACCAGCGTCGCGGACGGAAGCCAGGCATACCTGCCGGGAGACATCTGGGCCACCGTCGCTCAAGCACTTGGCATCCCGCTCAGCACCATTCACACATCCAAGCGAGGCCGACCGATGAAAATCGCAAACGGCGGAGTTCCGATCAGGGAACTCATCGGATAGCAAGTCGACGTCGAACCACCGTCGCAGCACGGAATCCATTGCACTTGAATCGGCAGTGCCGCACGTGCAAAACCCCGCCGACAATGGATTTCCGCCGGTTAACCTCGTAGAAAACGCCGGTCATGGTTACCAACCTTACCGAAATTGACCTCGCAGATTCGGACGCCGACAATTCGTCGACGCCCGATGAGTCGTTCATTCGCGCGTTTTCGCAGAGCCAGCGGCCATTGTATTTGTATATCCTGCCGCTCGTCGGAAATCCCGCCGATGCGGATGAAGTGCTGCAGGAAACAAATCTGGTGATCTGGAAGAAGTGGAGTCAGTTTCAGGCCGGAACCAACTTTGTCGCATGGGGACGAGCGATCGCTCGGCTGGAAGTTTTCCGCTTCCGCCGGCAGCGTCCGACGAAGATGCAGTTTCTGGATAGCCAATTGCTGGAAGTCATCGCGGAAGAAGTCGCGACCCGCAGTCCGGAACTGCAGCGCAAACATGATGCTCTTTCCGAGTGTCTGGGAAAACTTCGTCCCCAGGATCGACAACTGATCCGCATGCGGTATTCGTCCAATGTGACGGGCGACCAGGTTGCTGAAGAGCTTGGACGACCGGCTAATTCCGTGTACCAGTCGCTGGGCCGAATTCGCCGTGTCCTGATGGAATGTGTCCGCCGACAGCTCGCGGGATCCGGAGACCCCCTGTGAACAGCTCCGAACAGGAACTACTGCACCTGACAAATCTGATGCTGGAAGATCAGCTCTCCGCGGCGCAGGGACGCCGGCTTGCGGAACTGTTGAAGGCCAGCCCGGTAAACATGCGCCTCTACGTGGACCTTGTCGAACTGCATGGTCAGTTGATGTGGGATGCGGGACTGGCACCCGTGTTTGAACCGCACAGGCCGAAATCGTCCACCGGACGAAAAAAGGCACCAGCGCCGGAAGTTCAGCAGCGACGCAGGTGGTCCGGGCGAGCGATCTCCGCCAGTGCCGCCGGAGCAGTTCTGGTTCTGATCGGACTCGCTTTTGCTTTCACGCAGTTTCCCGATCAGCCTCCGCAGTTCGTTCAGCCGGAACCTGGCGGCGGCGACAATCGACCGGACGTGCCGGACCAGTCCGACGCACCACTCGTGGCGGACTCCAGGCTCGACAGCAGCGGCAGCGACAACAGCGGCGACGTGGCAGCGATCAAGCCACTGCCGCTCAACAACCTGCCGGATCGTCCAGACGGCAACGGTGACGTCAGGACCGCGGATGCATCGGCTGCGTCCACGGATCGCCCGTCGCCGTTTCAGGGTGAATTCTCGGACGAAGACGTTGTGGCATTCATTGACGCCCAGTTACAGAAAAGCTGGGACGACAACGGGCTGCAGCCTTCGCGCCGGGCCGACGACACGGAGTGGCTTCGTCGAGCCTACCTTTCTTTCGTCGGCCGCATTCCCACACTGGGCGAAACCGACAGATTCACGGCCGGTACGGGTCCCGCGGATCGAGGCCGTCTGGTCCACGACCTCGCGGAAAGCGCCGCCCGGGCGGAGAACCTGGCAGAAATCTGGGCGAACCTGCTGGTTGGCAGATCACCGCGAACGGAAGTCAATCGCGACGCGCTGCAGGATTTCCTGAAGGACGAGTTCGTCCATAACAGCCCGTGGATCGATACGGTCGGAAAGTTGATTTCTGCCGAAGGCCGCAACGACCGCAACGGCGCCACCAATTTCCTACTGGCGCATCTGAACAACGACGCGACACCCGCCACGGCGGTCACAGCCCGATTGTTTCTGGGTGAGCAACTGCAGTGCGTGCAGTGCCACGACCATCCCTTCGACAAGGGAATTTCGCAGAAGAGCTACTGGGCGCTGAATGCCTTCTTCAAGCACACTCATCGCGTCACACGAACGGAGACAGTCCCCGGCACCACAGACGGCAGCGACCCGCAGACTCGCCAGGTTGTCGAACTGCTGGACGACCGCGAAGGCGGCATGACGCACTATGAAACGCTGCGAGGCGAAGTACGGGCCGTGTTGCCGGAATTTGACAGTGTCGCGCTGACCGCCGATCAAAAGGTCAACCGTCGGCAGGAACTGGTGCGACTGCTGGCTGCCGATTCCGAAGCCCGCGTTGGTCGAGCGATGGTGAATCGCATGTGGGCTCACTTCTTCAGCTACGGATTCACTCGACCGATTGATGACATTGGTCCGCACGTGCCGGTCAGCCATCCGGAACTTCTGGACGGGCTGACGTCCGCCTTTGTGGAATCCGGCTATGACGTGCGGCGGTTGATGACCTGGATCGCCATGTGCCGCGCATGGCAGCTTTCCAGCGAAGGAATCGCCGGCAACGTGCCTGACGATCCGGATAGCGGCGAGACTCCGATGTTCAGCCGGGTTTATGTGCGGCGGATGACTCCCGAACAGGTGTACCGATCGATTCGCGTCGCGATTCGCGCGGCCGCCGACGCATCGCCGCGGTCCATCACCACGGAATCCGAAAGCGACGCGGAACATCGCCGGTATTGGGTCGCTCAATTCGTCCGTGACTACGAAACCGACGAAAACGACGAATCGGCCGAGTTCGACGGCACTGTGGCTCAGGCTCTGGTGATGATGAACGGCGAAGAGATTGAAAAGGCGATTCGGGAAGCATCTCTGCTGATCGTTTCCGGCGACAGCGGTACAAACCGCCGAACGCGCGAGGCGTCGCCGATGGAAGCACTGAATCGTGTGTCGCTGGCACTGCTGACACGACCGCCGACGAACGATGAACAGCGAGCGTTTCGAGCACACCTGCGCGACATGTCAGGTTCGGTGCCGGCCGGCGAAGCTCTGCCTCTGGCTGTCGAAGACATGCTGTGGGCGTATCTGAACAGCAGTGAGTTCATGCTGGTTCATTAGTCCGTTGACGGTCTCGCCGTGACGAGGTGGCGACGTCGACCGTCGCTTCAGCGTCACAGGAAGTCCACAACGACGCTGTCGGCCAGAAACCGTCCTTCGTCCGTCAGGTGCAGTCGGTTGTCGGTGATCGCCAGTTGTCCGGTGTCCAGATTGCGGCGAAGCGCATCTCCCGCCAGGTCTTCCACCGTGCGGCCGAAGCGTTGTTCGAAGGAATCCAGATCGAAGCCGTCGACCAGTCGAAGCCCCAGCATGATGGCTTCCCGGGCACGTTGTTCGTCGGTGAGTTCCTCGAAGTGCTGCAGACAGAGTTCGCTGCGATTCCAGCTTTCAATCCAGGCCGCGACGTTGCGGCGATTCGTGCTGCGGACGCCGTTGACATACCGAGCCGCTCCCGGACCGAACGCAAAGTACTCCCGTGCGTCCCAGTAGACCTGATTGTGACGACAGCGAAATCCCGGTGCGGCGAAATTTGAGATCTCATAGTGCTCGAACCCCGCGGCAGCCAGTTGCCGAATCCCGGCGGCGTACATTTCGCGTTCGATTTCATCGGGCAGCGCCACCAGGCGGCCCTGTCGGCGACGGCGAGTAAAATCGGTGCCCGTTTCGAATGTCAGGCCGTACGTCGAAATATGTCGCACGGGAAGCAATGTTGCCTGCCGCAGCGTTGCGGACCACGAAGAAACGGTCTGGCTGGGAACTCCGAAAATCAGATCGACCGATACGTTGTCGATGAACTCGGCACTGCGCTGAATGCACTCCACGGCTTCTTCGGCCGTGTGTCTGCGTTCCAGAATCTTCAGCACCTCATTGTCGAAACTCTGAACTCCCAGGCTCAGCCGATTGATCCCGTGACGGACCAGCACGTCCAGCCGTTCGTCGTCCAGGCCGTCCGGATTGGCCTCAATCGAAAACTCACCACCGGCGTTCAGCGGGAAGTGAGTGCGAACCTGCCCCAGCAACTGATCAAGCTGTTCCGGATTCAGGTGAGTGGGGGTCCCGCCGCCGATAAAGATTGACTCAACCGACCAGGCGCGCGTCGCGGTGGCCAATTCGTTGGCGATCGCCGTCAGGAACGCCGGAATCAGTTCATCGCGGCTGGCAACCAGTGTGAAGTCGCAGTAGCCGCATCGATGCAGGCAGAACGGCACATGCACATAAACGGCTGTCGGCGGTTGCGGAGAATCGACAGGTGCAGCGCAGGCTTTCACTGCGTCGATTCGCGGCACTTTCGGCATGACTATTCCTGCGGCAGCCGCGACAGTGACTCTTCCGAGCCAGCCAGCAGCAGCACGTCGGCGGCTTCAATTCTGTCATTGGGTCCGGGGACGCTGATCATGCGAGTGCCGCGGGAAGAATCCGCTGCGTCAGGCGACTGAGAAAGAATTTCGCGGCGGACAGCGATCAGGTTGACAGAGAACTTTGAGCGAAGATCAATTTCCCGAACGGTCCGGCCCACGAATTTCGACGGAGCCTTCAGTTCCAGAATCGTAAATCCGTCGGCAAGCTGGATGTAGTCGTCGATGCGCGGGTGAGCCAGGCGGCGTCCCAGCATGTCGCCGGCATCCTGTTCCGGCTGGACAACTTCGTCGGCACCGATCTGGCGAAAGATCTCCGCATGGAATTTTGTCTGAGCCCGGCAGATGACTCGCGGCACCTGCAGATTCTTTTTGCAGATCACAGTGGTCAGCAGCGCGGCTTCGAAGTTTTCGCCAATGGACACAACACAACAGTCGACGCGTTCGACTTCCTGGCTGCGCAGGGCCGCTTCGTCGGTGGAATCCAGCCGGACGGCGATCGCCACTTCGTCGCTGATTTCGTTGACCAGCGGCTCATCGTTGTCGATCGCAATGACCTCCGCACCGTGCATGGAAAGCCGGCGCGCGAGCGCCATGCCAAACCGGCCAAGTCCGATGACGGCGATCCGCTGAACTGTGGAAGTGATCATTTCTGTTCGTTGCCTTCGGTATTCACCGGACTACACGGCGGATGTCGTGACGGACTGCGTCCATTCCACCAGGTCGTTGAGTTTCGATTCGGCGATGCCGTCGCTGAGCACCGTTGCGGCTGCTCTGACCGCGTCCTGCAGCGTATCGGCTTTCTCCGCGGCCAGCAGCGCGGCGGCGGTGTTGGCGATCACGATGTTCGCGGCCGGTGAATCTTCACCGCGAAGAACCGATCGAATTGTCGCCGCGCTTTGCTCCACGGACTTCACTCGCAGGGACAATACGTCGCAGCTCGGCAGTCCGAAATCTTCCGGATGCCATGCAAACCGATCCACGGCACCGGAGCGCACTTCAAAGACGGTTGTCGGGCCCCACAGGCAGACTTCGTCCAGTTGATCGTTGCCGCAGACAACAAACGCCTTCCGGCAGCCAAGCACGCTGAGCGCGCCGGCCAGCAGCCGCGCGCGTTCGTTGGTGCTGGCTCCCAGCAACTGATGCTGAGCTCCCGCGGGATTGGTCAGCGGTCCCAGCAGGTTAAAGATTGTGGGAATTCCCAGAGTTCGGCGGATCGGTGCGGCGTTCTTCATGGCTCCGTGCAGCAGCGGAGCGAAGCAGAAGGCGATGCCGATCTCGTCCAGACACCGCGCCGCCTGCTCGGCGGAAAGCTGAATGTTGACTCCCAGCGCTTCCAGAACATCGGCGGAACCGCTGCTGCTGCTGACGCTTCGATTTCCGTGCTTGGCCACGTTGACACCGCACGACGCGGCGACCAGCGCCGTCGCGGTGCTGATGTTGAACGTATGCAGCCGGTCGCCGCCGGTGCCGCAGGTATCCAGCAGCGGACGTCGCCGAGTCGCGATCCGGGCGACGCGGTCGCGCATCGCCTGAGCGGCACCCACCAGTTCCACCGCCGACGGCCCCTTGCACGCCATGGCCGTCAGCCAGGCGGACACCGTGACATCGCTGCAGCCGCCGTCCATGATGGCTCCAATGCATTCGCGGACTGTCTCCGACGACAAATGCTGCTTTTGTGTCAGTTGCTCCAGTGCGGGAGTCAGAATCGGATGCATGTCAGTGACCGTGATTTCGAACAGCCTGCAGTCGTCGGGAAGCTGCGTATCGTGCTGACGCAGGTCGGAAAGAGCAACCGTGAACCATCCGCCGGCTGAAGCTGGACGGTGGCGGCGTCAAATGTGAGACAAGGTGAGATTCGGACCGCGGCGGCTGGAAAGAAGAGGCTTCGTCATTCCGAACGGACGGCCGCCAGATCAGCGATCATATCGTTAGTCGCCGCCAGAACCGCTTCACGCCATTCCGACGCCGGAAACCGATCCGAATATCGCGGACTTCGAAATGCAAAATTGATCGCTCTGGAACTGTTGATGAGTGCTCCCTGGCCATCGGCATCAAACGCAGCGGCGACATCAGACGCTGAACCGCCCTGACTTCCGTAACCGGGAACAAGCAGCAGCGTGTTCGGCATTCGAAGTCGCAGTGCTGACAATTCCTCCGGCCAGGTCGCTCCCACAACGGCTCCCACCGGACCGTAGCTGTCGTCTCCGCGGTAGGACTCGTTCAGCGCCTGGACGACGTCGGCGACAGCTTCGAAAAGCTTTTGATCCTGCGTCACACGATCCTGAAACGCGGCGGATTGCGGGTTGCTGGTGCGAACCAGCACATACAGTCCGGCGGAACGGTCGACGGCACATTCAATAAACGGCTGCAGCGTGTCCGGTCCCAGATAAGGACTGACGGTCAGCGCGTCAGCGGGAAACGCGGCGGCGCCAGCATCACTGCCGGCCAGCCAGGCGTCGGCGTAGGCGGTCGCCGTGGAACCGATGTCGCCCCGCTTGGCGTCGGCGATCACAATCAGATTCTTCGAACGAGCGTGGCTCATCACGTCATGCAATGCCGCCATCCCCGGCGGGCCGAGCTGTTCGAAGAACGCGACCTGCGGCTTCACGGCCGGCACCAGTGGAGCCACAATGTCGATGATTTCGCGGCAAAACTGACCGAACCCGTCGGCACGCTGAGCCAGCGTCGCGGTCAGCCCTCCCAGTGGCTTGGTGATTTCATCCGGCAACTGATCCCAGCGAGGATCCAGGCCCACCAGGGCGGCCGTTTTGGTTTCACGGATTCTGGCGGCCAGGCGCGATGAGTAACTTGTCATGGCTGAAGCGGCGGTTTCTGCAGTCGTCGTCAGTGTTAATTGAACGCGAACTGTAGCGGAATCCCGCCGCAGAAAAATTCACGACCACGGAACCATGCAATGCCCGGACTGTCGTTCATCAAAATGCACGGAGCCGGAAACGACTACGTGTTCATTGACGGATTCGAACAGCAACTGCCGTCCGATCCGGCTGCCCTGGCGCGTCGAGTCAGCGACCGCCATACCGGCATCGGATCTGACGGGCTGGTTTTTCTGGTGCCTCCGAACGCGGCTGGCGATGTCCCGCCGTGCGATGTCGAAATGAAGATGTGGAACTCCGACGGCAGTGCCGGTGCGATGTGCGGTAACGCCGCGCGGTGCGTGGCGATGTGGATGCAGCACCAGCGACGCTGCGGCGCTTGCTGCCGAATCCTGATGGGCGACCGTCTGCTGACCGCGACGATTCTGCAGTCGCTGTCACCCGGCCGCGCGGCTCTGGTGCGCGTGGATGTCGGTCGGCCGGAGTTCCCGGCGAGCCGTGAGGAAATCGAATTCCCGGACTTACTTTTTCCCGACGGAACTATGGTGAAGGCCACGATCGTATCGCTGGGAAATCCCCATGCGGTCGTGTTTGTCGACAGGCTGACCGATGCACTCATTTCCGGAATCGGGCCTGCCCTGGAGCAGCACTCTCGTTTTCCCGATCGCACCAACGTGGAATTCGTCCAGCGCCGCGCGGACGGTTCTCTGGCGGTGCGAGTCTGGGAGCGCGGCAGCGGGGAAACTCGAGCCTGCGGTTCCGGTGCCTGCGCGGCGGCCATTGTTCACATGCTGTCGACGGGCCAAGAAAAGTGTACACCTGTTCTGGTTCACCTTCCGGGCGGAATTCTGACGGTAGCGTGGGACGGTTCACGTGACGTGTACCTGACAGGCCCGGCTGAGCTGAGTTTTACAGGGACACTTCGCTAAACGGACCGCCGCCGTTCCGGTCTGCGCGATAGGTTATTGGCAGATCATCGTCTGAAACTTAGAACAGGCGTCCAGCGTCGTTCGAAGCGGGCACGGGCGAAATCTCCAATTCCGGCAAACGACGCTTTTCCTTCCGGTACGCAATGACGTTTGATTTCCAAAAATGCGGGGGGTTTCGTTTCGCGGCGGTGCTGCTGTTTTCCGGAATCGTTGCGTCGACGGCGGCGGCTCAGTCGGACTCCACAAATGACAACACGGTCGGCGACGAAGTCGTGCTGCGGTTGATTGCGAACCTGGACGCCGACAGCTTTCGACTCCGCCAGCAGGCAACGCGGGATCTTGTCGAGATCGGCGAACCGGCTGCGGAGCCTCTTCGGCAACTCCGGCAAACGGGTTCACCGGAACAAAGGCTGCGAGCCGAATTCGTGTTGGCTCAGATTCAGAACCATTCCTTTTCCGTCCTGCTGGCGGAACTGCAGGCGTCGCCGTCGGCTGGTCTGGCATCGCGGCTGCCGTGCTGGGACAGATTTTCGGAACTGGCCGGCAGCGATCCGCGGGCCGTTGCATTTTTCATTTCACTGTTGGCGGCGGAACCACAGTTGTTCACCGCTTGCCAGAAGAATCGCGCGTCGGTTCCGGCGCTGCTTCGCGCGCGAGTCTCCGAGCTTCAGGAATCGCTGGCTCCCGGACCACTCACCGACAGCGACGCGTCGGCGGAATCGATCGCTGCCGTGCTGCTGATTTCCGGCGACCGGACGGTACGACTTCCCGGAGCCACGTCAACCACGGTCAGCATGCTGGCGTTGTCCGATGTGCTGAAATCGAAGCTTTCGCCGGCCGACGCCGAAGCAGAGTTGTACCGCCGTCTGGCGGGAGCGTGGGTGCTGCGAGAAGGCATCGCCCCACAGCGTCCACTGCTGTTGGCTCAGACATACCGCCTGCCGGAAGGCCCGCCGCTGGCACGTCGCGTGTTGAAGACCGCATTGCGGGGAACGAACGGCTGGTACGCGATGACGCTGCTGGCTCAGCAGGGTTCGCGTGATGACCTGCCTCTGCTGGAATCGCTGTTCGACAACCACCAGATTTTGTTTGCCGCGACGCAGAATCCGGATGAAGACGCCTATCGCGTCGAAATCGGCGACGTGGCTCTGGCGACTTCGCTGGTTCTGCGGGGCGAAGATCCCCGGCGATTTGGATTCCCCGACGTGACTCCGCAGCGCCCGTATTCGATGGCATTGGATTCCACAGGCTTCGCGACAGAAGCCGCTCGATCAGCCGCCGTGGAAAAATACCGCGAACGCTTTTCTGATTCTGTCCCGCAGAAGTAGGTTCCGGCGTCCCGACGAAACCTGCGGCCGCCACGACGCCTGCTGTCGCCGTGGCCCCGTCTGCGACGCCCCCCGCTCGGTTCGAAAGTGCTTCGCACCAACCTCGGCGCGAGGTTGAGCCGGCGGCGGGTCACGGCTAATGTGCCTGTCAGGAGTCTTCGCCGAACCGTCAGACCGACAATGTGGCTCAGAGGCAACGGGCTGTTGAAAACGGAGCCAGCCAGCGTCCGGAGTCATCCGGCCTATCACTACAACGAACTCGCGCTGCAACTGGCTGCATGCGCCGCGATCGTTGCGGCGGGAGTCGTGCTGTTTTCCAACAAGGCGCCTGTGGGCCTGCAGCTTTCGGTCGGTCACATCGGTTTGGCCGCCGTGTTTGCGTTCTGCCGATTCCGCCTGCTGCCTCGCGTGCAGACTGCCGGTCAGCTTGACGCGGTTGTGACCGTCGCCGTGGTTTCGGTCTTCGCCATCCAGATCTGGTCGGTGGTTCTGCATTCGGGCGCGGAGTCACCGGCGGGAGTGGCCTGTCTGACGGTCACAATCAGCCTGTTGTATTGTTCGACGACCGCATTTCTGTGCACAGTCGCAACGGGTGCCGGGTTGTGGCTGATGAGTCGGCAGATGGCGGGCGGCAGCCGTTTCGACATTGATCTGGTTCACCTGTTTGTGACCGCCCCGGCCTGCGCGATTGTCGTTCGAATGTCCGTGCTGCAGATGTTCGGCGCGCTGAACGGGCTGCGCGAGACGGAACGGCAGACGCGGGCGGATCTTGAAGCCACCGTCGCGACTCTGACCGTCGAGAAACAGCTCCGGCAGCAGTCGGAAAATCAGTTGTTTGAGGTGCAGAAGAATGAGAGTCTCGGGCTGATGGCAGGCGGCATCGCTCATGACTTCAACAACGTGATTCAGGCCATCAGCTCGTTTGCCGAAGTGATTCAAATGACGTCCGGCGATCAGCAGGCACGTCAGACGGCCACAGAGATCGCGAAGGCCGCAGCCAACGCCGGCGACATCTGCGCACAGATGCTGGTGTTTGCCGGAAAGTCTCAGGATCGGCACGAACTGACGGATCTGGGAACACTGACGCTGGACCTGCAGGCCCTGCTGCGTGCGGCCGTGCATGACAACATCACGCTGACTGTTTCCCGTCAGCCGAACGTGTCTTTGTCAGTCCCTGCCAATCCCGGTCAGATCCGGCAGGTGCTGATCAATCTCGTGTCAAACGCCGCGGATGCCACACGGGAAAACGGGGGAAATGTCTCCGTGCATGTCCGCCGCCTGGATGTCGAAACCGATGCCGACCTTCCGTCAGGCAGAGTGACCGGGAACTTTTCCGTGCGGGGACCCTGCGTGGCCATCGAAGTCACCGACGACGGTATCGGGATTGACTCGGAAATTCTGCGGCAGATGTTCGATCCCTACTTTACCACCAAACCGACGGGGCACGGATTCGGCCTGTCGGTTGTCCTGGGAATCGTCCGCAGCCACAACGCAACAATCTTCGTGAATACCGTGCCGGGTCGCGGCAGCACCGTGACAATGCTGCTTCCGTGCCGGGATGCTGCGACTAAGCAAAACCACCGTCCTGCCGATTCCGCGACTGAGCGTCCGGTCGCCGCGACACGCCGCATTCTGATTGTTGACGACGAAGAAAGTGTCCGCCGTTCCGTGGCGCGAATGCTGACCGCGCTGAATTGGCAGACAGTCGAAGTCAGCGACGGCAGCACGGCGATCGAACTGCTGCAATCTGATCGCCGGTTTGATGTCATCCTGCTGGACTACACGATGCCCCACACCAGCGGACTGGAGGTCGCTTCGCTGTTGCGGCATTCCGGGATTTCGATCCCTCTGATTCTGTGCAGCGGTTTCGTCGATCACGCCAGCGAACCTGGCTTGCTGGAAATCGCGGACGCGTTTCTGGCGAAACCGTTCCAAAGCAGCGAACTGATCGCAGTCCTGGATCAGGTGCTGCAGGGCTCTCGATGAACCCGAATCTCGCGGTTGACCGGTACGAATTTGACAGCGACTCACCGGAATGCGTCGACGCTTCGTCCTCGCCCGGCGCAGCCTCCGGGAGACTTCGCACCCGCGAAGCGACGTGCGGGAGAGGGCACAACGGTTCAATGGACGATCGGCGTTGGCACGACAACCGGACGCCCGGGGACAATTGCACTTCGCGCGGCGTTGACCGTCAGACAGTTTGTCTGGCGGAATCCGCCGTCGGCGGATTATGCTTCGCCGACCTGCATTCGACGAAAACCGGTTTACGGAACGACAGACGGACATGGATGACCAGATCGTGAAGTTCGCACGCTTGCCGCTGACGATCGTAGTTTTGTGTGCCGCACTGATCGCCGGGGCGGCGGTCGGCGAAGATCAGACTGCTTCGGAATCCGAAAACGTCGTCGCGCCTCAGCAGCTTGTAGATATTTTCTCGCTTCGCGCAGACGTCCGAAAACTGCTGAAGGCGCAATCGTCCTTTACGGCGATTTCGGGCGACGGAGAAGTCAACGATGAATTCCTCTTCGGCATCCTCGACGTCATCGAGCGGCAAAAGCTCCTGGTCGCTGATTCGCCGGCGTTCTTCCGTTGCGACCTTTCGGCAACGTGGCCAGAAGAAGGATTGGCCGTAACTGCAGTCGCTCCGATCGGTCGCGACAGGATTCATGAATGGTTCGACGAAGATCCCGAAAAATTCGAAGAGGCGTCAGATGGCATTACCATGATAGATGGGACGCCTGTACTGATCGCCGACGACTACACGGCCCTGCTGCAGTGTGATACACCGATTGCCGAAGACCGACTCGTCCGTCTGAACCGCGTGCTGAAGGAAACGCGCGAACTGCGACATCAGAAGATGGCCTCCCTGTCGTCGCAGCCCCGGCAAATCGGTCGTTCGGCTCTGAAGCCTTTCATCGCGAGTTTCCGGGCAGGCCTGGCAGCGGATGCTCAGCGACGCGACAACGAGAGTGACTTCGACTTTTCCTGGCGTTCGCTGTATCAGCGCAGCGTCCTGGCGCTGGTGGACGTTTTTTTTAATGACATCGAACGCCTGGAGTATTCGCTGGATTGGTCCGAAGCGGATGAGTCTCTGGTATTCGAAGTGAAGATCGAAGCGGCAAAGAAGTCGTCGCTGGATCAATACGTCGACCGCGTTCGATCCGGAGACAGTCGAGCGTTGTCGTGGCTGCATCCGGATCACGAAATGTTCGCGACAGCGACCGTGCCGATTCCCGCGTTCATTCAGGAACTGCTGCCGGAAGTCGGAAAGGCGACTGCTGTGGCTGTTCAGCAGGAATGGCGGCTCAGCGACGGCACAAGAGAACAGATCGGGCGTTTTTTTTCCGACATCGGTGAACGCGGACGCCTGGATGCGCTGATTCAGACCATTCCGGTCAGCGACGGATCGCGGGCGATTGCGGGAGTCCTGCCGCTGGACGTCGGCGGTTCGCTGTCTCCGGCCGTTGTCGAACTGGTGTCCGCGACGGGCGGCTTTGATTCCAGCGTTCCGACGACGGACATTGGCGGCTGGCCGCTACATCGAATGAAGGACTTCGACGCGTTCCAGACCACGGGAGCATCCGGTGACTGTGACCTGTTTCTTGTTGTGACGGAAAATGCCATCGCCTGGATCATCGGCACTGAAAAATCGATTCCGGTGCTGGAGACAATCGTTCTTCGTGAATTTCAGGCCGACGCAGAAGGTGACCGTTTTCGACGCTGTGCGTTCGCTGCAAAGAGCAGCGCCGCGTCACTCTTGAGGTTTTCGGAATTCGCCGACAACACAAAGGAGCGGGTTCCCAAACACGTCGCCGATCAGGCTCCCCGCGACAACATCCGAATCACGCTCGACACGGAACCGCACACTCTGCTGCTGACCGCTCACTTTGAACGAGACGCCACTTTACTCGGACTTCAGGCGTTCAATTTCGTCACCCTGTCGCTGTTGGAGCTGCTGGATCTGTGACCGCCGACGCATCTCCGGCTGCGATCCGCGTGCTGCCGCCACGGTCGCTCGTCAGTCGGGCAGACTTCGTCGGCAATTGCTGCCGGTTTCCGTCGCTGAGAAGCTGGCTCGGTTAGGGTGACTTTGCGGATCGCAGCGGTTGTGCCAGCGCTCAGGCGTGCAGTTCCGGTCCGGTTGGGAGGAATAACCCGGAATGGTGATGTGTATCGGCTGGCTTGACGATTCCGGTTGTAACGCCGGTTGCCACGTGCGGCTCAACCATTCTGAAATCACGGACTCGCGGCAACCGGTTCGGCCATCGTCCCGGGAGCCAACCTGTGCCCTCCTGCCATCCCGACAATCATGTGCCGCGGATGAAACGTCTGCCGGCAGGAACCGTCGCTGCGATTTCGATTGCGGCACTGCTGGTCTGCGGCTGCACGACCGCTCGCAGCACGATGCTGTTTCGCGATCCCGGCAACACACAGTGGCAGCAGGACAAGACCACGGGCTATCCGATCACCCTGCGCGTTCCCACGCACATCAAAGTGGAGATCGTCGAGAAGCTGTACCTTGTCGACGCGGGCAGCAGGGGCGTCCGGCCGGCGGTTGACGAACAAAACAACGTGTTTCGAAGCTGGGACTTCAGGACTCAGATTCTGGAGACGGACAAGGTCTTCACCGTCGACTACAAGCGGCCCGTCGCCGGAACTCTGAACTACAACACGAACCTGAGCCCGGATCAGTCGATCGAGGTCATCCAGAACCGGCTGGCGGACGACGCGATCGCTCAGATCGGTGTTGCTGTTTCCAACACACTGCAGGCGGTGACCGTCGGCGGAACGCAGGCCGACTTTTCATTCACCAACGTCGGCTCAGGCGGCACGTTTCCGACAGCCACAGGCCAGAACGCGAAGGGCGAACGTCCGTCTGCGATCGCCAATTCCCGCGACGAACTGTCCGGGGACAACATCCTTCCCGTGACAAACGTCGTCGCCGCGAAGGTCTTTGCGATTGACGACGCGGACTTCGAACTTCAGGTTCATCAGTTTCTGGAATGCGGACTCGGCGTCGCCGGAACGTCGCTCGGATTGTAGCGCAGGTCGCCGGCGGTCTGTCCGAACAGACGACCGGCCGGCATTCTTCAGGGGCAAACAGCATCATGCGGTGGTTTCAAATATCGGCAGTCGCGACGCTGATGACGGCCTGCGGATGCGCGACCATCAGCAGCACTTTGATTGAACGCGACGTCTGCGACACGGGATACACGGACAGCACAACAAAGGGAGTGCCGATCACGGTAAAGGTTCCGACGCACCTGAAAGTCGTGGTCCGCGAAACGAGATTTCTGACACTGGACGGCGACACGCTGACTCCCGTCACGTTCGACAGAACCGTTGTCGTCAACAACAACGGTCAGTCGGTGCTGCAGACACTGTCCGAACCGGTCGTGGCCGTCGACGTGGATCACGAATACATCGAAACGGAAAAGATTTTCACGGTCGATTTCAAACGGCCGGCCGCCGGGACGCTGAATTACAAGCTGGGTTTTGAAGATCAATACATCACCAGCATTCAGAACGAACTGCAGGATCGCACGATTGCCGACGTATCCACCGCCATCAACCGGATTCTCGGCAGCGTGGCCGACCTGCGCACGGGCGGTCTGCGAGCGGGCCTGTCGGATGTCGGCGAACGTTCGAGCGGGCTGAAGTCGCTGCAAAAGGTGTCGTCCATTCGAGCGGCCGCGGTCTTCGAATTCGATGACCCGATGTTTGAAGTCCGGCTGGCCGAATTTCTCACGCAGCATCTCTGCGCGGAAACGTGTCACGACGGAGCAGCCTTCGGCGAGCCGATCGATGGCTTCACAAGCAACGTTGTCTATCCGGCATCGAACCGTGTTCCGTCGCTGGGATCCGGGCCGACAGCGTCCCGCGGTGTGTCCGCCCATCCGGCGTCAATGTCGGCTCTGCCGGCTCGCGTCACGCTGCCGGCCGGGCCTGGGCGAGCACGGTTGCCGGCCGGTTCGCAGGATGTTCGCGGCCATCATTCGTACTGACCTCATTTCGTATTGACATCGTGACCGAAAGATCGCCTTTGTTTGACACGCGGCCAACAGGGCTGAATGTTCCCGACCCGCCGGCCACGCATCAGGCGGCCTCATGCCGAGCCGGGAACACACTTCAACTTCGCTTCGGACCAGCATGACACGACACCGGGAGAACACCGTGCGAACTCGACTGCGAAGCAATCGGCAATGTTGTTTTCGACGCGGTCTGACCGCTGCGGCACCGCTGGTGTGCCTGGCGATGTGCGGATGTCACATTGTGCAGGTTGTCGACCAGGCGGCTCCACCGCAGTTGGTGGATGTCGGCGGACTTGTGGCTGCGCTGGCACGATCGCCGTTCCCGCGGAGGGACTGACGCTGCTGCAGGCGATTCTGCGGTCCGGCGGTCCCGCGGTTGATCGCACCGAACGGAATCAGCTGCTGGTTCAGCTTCGCCGCCGCGAAAACGGAGCGGCCGTGAACTACTACCTTCCGCTGACTCTGGTGGAATCGGACATGGCGGGCGAGATCCAGTTGAGTCCGGGAGACACCGTCCAGCTCGTATCGTGGCAGACGACAACGCTGCGGGATCAGCCGGGCGGCGGGCAAGAATTCAGGTCGGCGGGCTCAGCAGTGTCGAAGGAGAATGCCGCGACTGTTCGACCGTCCGCGAAGTCACCGGACAGTACGCTCTGACGACATCGCCGCTTGTCGCCGCAACGCCGACTGTCGTCGTGCTGCAGCGGAATCGCGGTGCGATCCAGGAACGTTTCGTTCTGCCGGTCAGCGCGGACACGCCCGGCGGGCTGTCGAATGTCAGTTCACGAAACGAAGCAACAAATCGCGAGGACGACGCGGCTGCCGGTGTCAGCAGTACCGGAACTGACGGGCTGGTGCTGTTGCAGCGCCTGGGATTCGAGATGGGAGAATCCAATACGATCACGGGGACTCGCCCGGGAACCGTCGCCGGTGATTCGGGCATTGCAGCGAATGACGTCGTCGCGGCCGTCAAGCGCGCGAACGACACAGACTTCCGTGAAACCGCCGACCGCGCCGCCGTCGCGGAAAGCATCGCGAGCGCCGTCGAGAACCGGGAAAAGGAAATCACCTTTCGAATCCTGATCGAAGGGAACTCCGGCGAAGCGGACGAAATCACGATTGCGCTGGATGGCGTCCGGACCGACACGTCGCCGACTGCCGGCGATCGCACCAGCGGTTCCGCTGGACTTTCCGGATTTCAGTCGCTGCCGCGGTTTGATGCCGCGATGCTGAACGCGGGAGTTCAGGACGGCGACGTCGCGGAATTCACTCGCCTGGAACAAATGCCGGTCGTGCTGGCGGGTGTGCTGGCTCCCGCGCTGCATCAGGCGATGCAACAGCAGCAGGCCGCGGCGCAGCGCCGTTCGGAAGCTGCGAACAGAAACATCTTTTCGCGGATTCGAATCCCGATCGTGTCACCGACTGTCAGTCGCGTGAAAAACCAACTGGCATCGATGCATCAGATCACGATTGAGCAGCGGCGGGGAGAGATCCCGGTTGTCGATCAGATATCGATCGGCGAACTGGCCGGACAACTGGTTCCGCCGCAGACAGACATCGGCCGAGCGGGACTTTCCGGAACCGGCGGCGACGGCGCGTGCCGTCCATAGCGGGCCGGTTCCACCGTCGCAAAGCCCGGCCGGCAAACATCGGTTGCGAATCACACCACGATGCCACTTCAGACTCGCAAAGACAGGAACACCGTCAGCTACGACGTCTGCGGCGAAACGGTCACGCTGCACCGCGACCCGGATTTTGTCGCCGTGCGTTACCGCAACCGTACGGCGCGCAGCGACCGGCACAGAGTTGTCGAGGAATGCCAAAAACTCGGAACGTTTCACGACCGCATCGAGGTGCCGAGAGAAGAGTACACTCTGGTTCCCGTGGCGGATCTGCGCCGCAAGCCGGGCTTTCGTTCGGTCAGAGACGAAGTGCAGAAGTCGAATGAAGTGATCAGCGTGACTCCCGTATACCGGCTCGGTTCGGCGCGAGTCATCGGGACTCACCGGCTGACGGTCGGGTTTCAGCCGGGCACGAAGCGCCGCCGAAGTCTTCTGAAAAAGCACGGCTGCCGTACTCCCAATCGCTTCGCCAAAGATCATTTCGAGAACGAATACCGGATCGAACTGGTCGACGAAACCGGCGACCCGTTCGATAAGGCGGCTGAACTTTCCGCGCTGGAAGAGATCATGTTCGCGATTCCGGAACTGGTGATGATCGCCGATCGTCCGGGGCTGATGGCCAACGGCGATTCGATGTCGGCCGCCCCGAATCGGTACTACCTGGAACTCACGTCGGCGCTTGATGCGTGGAAGGTTCAGAAGGGGAATCCGTCCATCAAAGTGGCTGTTCTGGACGTCGGTGTCGACGCGACTCACCCAGACCTGAAACCACAACTGGTCGCCAGTTTCGACGCTGTCAAGGACGACGATTTTCCCAGCGTCGAACCGACCGATTATCACGGCACTGCCTGCGCGGGTCTGGTCTGCGGCATCGCGGCCAGCGACGACGGAGTGACCGGAATCGGCAACGGATGCTCACTGGTTGCCATTCGTATCGCCTGCATGAAGAACAGTCAGTTCAGTATCAACATGAACGACATCGTGCAGGGAATTCGCAAAGCGTGGCAGGATCTGAAAGTCGATGTGCTGAGCAACAGCTGGTTCTTTCCTCCGAATCAGCAGATTGCGAATGAGATCGCTCGGGCAAGAACCAGCGGGCGAGTCAATTCCGACGGCAAAGCTCTGGGGTGTGTCTTTGTTGCCGCTGCGGGAAATGACAATCAGGCGGTGGACTTTCCCGCGCGGCTGGATGGCGTGCTGGCTGTTTCGGCAGTCGGACCGGACGGCAGGGTCAAGGAACCCGGTTCGCACGGACAAACCTGGGGCGCAAACTTCGGACCGGAAGTCGATATCTCCGCGCCGGGAGTCAACCTGTGGACGACCGACAACGTGGGAGCGAACGGGCATACCGACAATAACTTCAACGGGACATTCAGCGGCACGTCGGCGGCGACGCCGCTTGTGGCCGGAGCCGCGGCGCTTGTACTTTCGGCCGCTCCGCAACTGACGGAACTGGAAGTCCGCACGATCCTGCTGCACACCACCGATGTTCCCGCGGGTGTTGTCGTTCCGAATGATCGCTACGGCAGCGGAAACCTGAACGTGCTGGACGCCGTGGAAGCCGCTCGGTCGCAGTTGACGACCGTCAAGGGAGTCATTCTGCAGGCGGGCGACGCGGTCAGCACGCCCGATGCCATTCGCGCCGGCTGCTATTTCCTGAGACTGAACGACGGTTCCTCCGTGGCACTGCGGGCGTATTCGAATTCGGCCAGCGGGCCGTTCGATGCTCTGGAAAAACGAAGCATGGCCCGGCTATCGCAGTTTGTCGGCAGGACGGTGACTGTCAGCTACAGCCATCGGCTGGACCGGCCTTCGGGGTCGATCCTGTGGGGCGTGACGATTCACGACGAGTCCGCGTGACGCCGGGGGGACAGCGTTCAGGCCAGGACTTCGCGAATCACTTCGCCGAAGTCTTTGTCCAGTCGCTGCCGGCCGGGAACCACCAGTTTTCGGTGGTTCAGGCCAAGCTGGTGCAGCACGGTGGCATGGATGTCGGTGACGTAGTGTCGATCTTCGACGGCATGAAATCCGACTTCGTCCGTGGCACCGTGAGCGATGCCTCCCTTGATGCCGCCGCCGGCCATCCAGACACTGAAACCGTACGGATGGTGATCACGTCCGTCACTGTGCTGAGAACCGGGGGTCCGGCCGAATTCTGTGGCCCACACAACAAGAGTTTCGTTCAGCAGCCCGCGCTGCTTCAGATCCTTCAGCAATCCGGCCACCGGCTGGTCGATCTGCCGGCAGAGTTTGGAATGACCGGGTTTCAGTCCCGAATGAGAATCCCAGTTGCCCGCTCCGCCGTTGCTTCCGTGATACACCTGAACGAACCTGACGCCGCGTTCCACAAGACGTCGAGCCGTCAGCATCTGCTGACCGAAGGTTTTCGTTTCTTCCTGGTCGAGTCCATACAACTGCTGCGTCGCCGACGTTTCATCATCAAACTGCACAACTTCCGGAACCGCCGTCTGCATTCGGAACGCCAGTTCGTATGACTTCATCCGAGCTCGCAGCGCTTCATCGTCGGCATAATCGGCGGCCGTGATGCTGTTCAATTCCCGCAGCAGTTCGAATTCACCGGTTTGCTCTTCCCGGTAGACGCCAGCCACCGGCCGTGCATAGGGAAGCGGATTGATCGGGTCAATGTTCAGAGGAACGCCGTCGTATTGCGGGCCCAGGTAGTTGGCCCGGTGACATTCGCGACCGCCGCAGCAGTCGGCAACCGGTGTTCCCATCACAACAAACTGCGGCAGGTTCTCGTTCAGCGATCCCAGGCCATAATTCGCCCAGGCACCGATTGTCGGAAAGAATCCATCAACGCGATGCCGGCCGGTATGAAACTGAAGCTGAGCACCGTGATTGCTGTCTTCGGTCCACATGGAACGAATGACGCAAAGGTCATCGGCACAGTCGCCCAGGTGCGGGAACCAGTCGCTGACGGGCAGGCCGCAGTCGCCGCGCCGGCGGAACCCGACCTGCAGCGGGTAGCATTCCTTGCGGATGAATCCGTTATTGGGGTCGAACGCGACGACGCGTTCGTTGGCCAGATACGGCGAATCCAGCACATGCGCCAGCGGCGTTTCTTCGATGGTCATCCCCGCGTATTTGTTCAGAGCGGGTTTCGGATCGAATGTTTCCAGATGACTGGCGCCGCCAATCATAAACAGCCAGATCACGCTCCTGGCTTTTGGAGCGATGTCGGCCATGCCGCCCGGAACGCCGGCGGCTTCGCGACCAAGGACGGCGGCGGCGGCAACACTGCCGAATCCCAGGCCCAGATCGCGAAGAAACGCGCGGCGATGTTCCGGTGTGAAACTCATTTACTTCTGCAGATCGTGATATTGACGAAGCAGAGCGATCGCTCTGTCCAGGTCATTCTTGTTTGACGCCAGGAACTGCTTAGCCGCCTTCAAAGACGAAAAGGAAACCGTGTCCACCTGAGGCTTGGCAACTTTCTTCACAACTCCCGCTCCCGAGCCGACCTTTCGGCGCTTCTTTCGCTTTGAACCCATACCCAGAGCCTTGCGGGCCATCGAAAACGCATACGCCGCGCTGCTCTTGTTAATCCCCGACTGTTCCTTGCTGAGCAGTCGATAGATTTCCGGACCTGACATCTCCGGATTTGCCTTCACCGCTTCACGTACGGCCGCCGACAGATTGAAATCGCTTTTCTTAGCCAAAATGCACCACCAAATCGTTTCAAAGGTTCAGACACTCACACCCGACCGGGCGCCGACAAGGCGCTGCCCGGCACAATTGGATGAATGAAAATAGTAGGATGGTGGTTTGGAAACAACCGACGACAGCAGATTTTCCCATGCGATCGCGCCTGTAGGGTTATTCACTACGCGCCATTTTCCCATACTCAGGACCAATTGTGTGCCGCCGAACAGCCGCCTTCTTCAACAAACCGCTATCGGATGGTGACAAAATCATTGTGATTCAACAGCACGTGGATCAAATTCTCTCGTGCTCGCTGCCGCGGATCGGTCGCGGCCGACACCGTTGTTTTGGCCGTGCCCGGCAGTGGAGTCAGTTGATCGGAAGCGGACAGCCGGTCCGATTGCGTCGCCAGAAACTCCGTACAGGCCTGCAATTCGTCGTCCGTGCAGGACCGGCCCAGAACGGTCTGAAAGGCGATCCGGATATATCGTTCTCCGGTCGTATTGGCGGTTTTTTCCTGAGCATTCTGCGATCCCTGTTCGGAATCGCCGGCTTCCGCCGCAATGCGAGACGCCAGCCGGCGCGAAGCGTCGAACGTCAGCGGACTGTTGGATAGTGCCAGGGCCTGCTGCGGAATAATACTCGGCGACCGGCGGTAGCATTCGGATGGTCCGGCGGCATCGAAGATCACCAGCATGGTCATCTGTTTTTCGTAGGCGTGACGGAAATAGACACTTCTCCGCAGAATCGATTCGCCGTCCTGGAAGTCTAAATCCGGGCCGCCCCTGGTGGTGTCCAGGGCACCGGAAACATGCAGCACGCTGTCCCGGACCAGTTCCGCTTCCATCCGCCGCACATTGGACTTCCACATTATTTGATTGTCGGGATCGACGCGGTCGTTGGCCGCCATCAGCGCTGTTTCTCCTGCTGAGGCCCGGCAATACGCGCCGGATGTCAGCAGCAGCCGATGCAGATGCTTCATGCTGTAGTCGTGTTCCATAAACTCAACCGCCAGCCAGTCCAGCAGTTCGGCGTGACTTGGCCTGGGGGTCTTCAACCCGAAGTCAAAGATGTTCGCAACCAGTGGTTCACCAAAGTGCCGCATCCAAATGTGATTCACGGCCACTCGCGCCGTCAGCGGGTTGCGACGATGCGTGATCCATTTCGCAAGAGCCAGGCGTCGTCCGGTGCTCACCGCCGGATAGGTTTCTCCCACCGGCGTATATTCCGCAGGTTCCGGCAATTCCTCGGCGGACTTTCCGTAGCCGGCATCCAGGGCGGCTTTTGCGGCCTGTTGGTAGGCCTTCGCGGCTTCAGCAATGGCGGCCTGTTTTTTGCCGGCGTCTGCTTCGTGGCTTTTGTGAGCTTCGACAAGACTGTGTTTCTTCTGCAGTGCGTCGGCGCGGGCCTGCTGAATCTTGTCGGCCTGTTGAGCGACAGCCGCGTCTTTGGCCAATTGCGTTCGCTGTCCCTCATCGGCATCGGAGAACTTCGCGACGTCAGCGGCCCAGCGAGCCTTCAGGCCGGCAAGTGCCGTCTCTGCTGCCAGAACGTGTTGTTCCAGGACGTCTTCTTCCGACGGAATGCGGGGAACGATCGCATCCGCCAGCTCGGGGATTTCCGGAACCACCGCGTTTTCTGCATCAGCGATCTCGGCCGGAGATGCGGCGCGGTATTGGCTGAGCTTCTGTTGAGCGGTATTGAGCCGATTTTCAGCGGCGGCGAAATCTTCCTGCCGAATGAATTCTCGCAGCGCGGGAAACGCCGCAACGGCTGGAAGACTGACCTGCTGCGGTTCGAAGGGCAGATCCAGAATCGAAGGCAGCGCCGGCGCGACGGGGTGTTCCTTATCCGGCTGCTTTTCATTTCCGTTGATATACACCCAGGTTTCGGCATCGGGAGTCTTGTCGTAGGCTCGCACAATGCCGCTTTTCATCAGATCGGATTCGCCGGGAACGCGTTCCGTGCGAACATGATGTGGTTCGAAGATGGCTCGAAAGCCGTAGTACTCGCGCTGGACGATGGGATCGTATTTGTGATCGTGGCAGCGAGCGCAGTTGACGGTCATGGCCAGAAATGCCTTGGCCGTATGTTCCACGGCGGCGTCCAGCCAGATGTCGCGATTGCTGTTGTGGAAGCTTCGAGCCAGGAATCCCGTGGCGCGCAGCGTGTCGGGATCCTCGGGTGCCACTTCATCGCCGGCCAGCATTTCCACAATCATCCGGTCATAGCTCTTGTCCTCATTCAGTGACTCGATGATCCATTCACGCCACCGCCAAATGTGCCGCTGACTGCCTCGAACTTCATTCTGATAGCCGTCCCAGTCACTGTATCGCCAGACGTCCATCCAGTGGCGTCCCCAGCGTTCTCCATAGGCGGGATCGGCCAGCAGACGGTCAATCAGCCGTGGCCACGCGTCGCGCGAATCGTCGGCCAGAAACTCATTGCGCTGCTCGCGAGTCGGCGGCAGTCCGATCAGATCCAGATACACACGGCGCAGCAGCGTAGATTTGTCGGCGCGTGGCAGGGGAGTCAGCCCCGCGACATCCAGCCTGGCCTGAATCAAGACGTCGACGGGATTCGTTTGTTCCGCAATCACACCGGGAATCGGCACTTTCACCGGAAGCTGATACGCCCAGTGACTGTCGGGTCCTGCGGGGATATGTTCGTTGTCGGGAAAGACAGCTCCGTTGCGAAGCCATTCCGTCAGAAGTGCCACCTGAGCATCGGTCAGCGCGTCACCGGCATCTTTCGGAGGCATTCGAAGGACCGGGTCTTCTGTTGTCACGCGTTGAATCAGGAGACTTTGATCCGGCTGCGTTGTCAGAATTACCGGGCCGCTGTCGCCGCCTTTCTGGATGAGCGTTCCGGCATCGAACCGCAGCCCCGCCTCCTGCGTCACCGCTCCGTGACAGGAACCACATTTTTCGGACAGCAGCGGCTTGATGTCGCGAACGTAGTCAACGTCCGCGGCGGACACCGTTGAAGCCGCAAGGACAATCGCGGCAGGCAGCCGGAGAATTCTGATCAGCATGGCAACGACTCTTGATCAGGGGGAAAGGCGGGAGTCCAGGCGGGGCGGTCGGGCATGCCTGCCGTGAATCTCACGATGCACCGGCAGGTTTGTGGTAGGGAAGGCGTCGAATGGGTTTGGCGACTTCACCATTTGACTCGATACTGCCACAAGCCGCCCTGGAACGGCCGGCCGGAGATTCGTCGCAGGCGCGTTCAAACAGTGCTGCGTTATGGTCCACACAGTTCAAGCGCAGTCTACTCGACGCAATCGCAGCGGTCCACAATCGCTGTCTCAGTCGCGCCGCTGGTGCAGGTGGCGACACGGAGTTCGCAAGATTGGGTTCGCCGACCACCATTCAGCCGTCCGGGATCGCTGTTGTAGCCTCGGATCGGGCTGTCGCCGGACGTTAATCCGCGACGTCGATCACCGCTTTGATGACGCCGGTTTCCGGTTTCGTCAGCCGGTCGAATTCTTCGACCACATCGTTGAAACCGATTCGGTGTGTGATCCAGGGATCGGTATTGATCGTTCCGTCTTCAATCAGTCCGATGATGCGGCTGAAGTCGGCGGGCAGAGCGTTGCGTGACGCTTTCAGAGTCATTTCCGGCTTGTGCAGCACCGGGTGGACGAAACTGATTTCCTGCGTCGTTATCCCGACATAAACGAGCGATCCCGTGTGAGCGACAAATGCCAGGGCCGCAGACATCGATTTGTTGCTGCCTGTGGCGTCGGTGACGACGGAGTATTTGTTTCCGCCGGTGATATCCATCATCTGAGCCAATTCGCTGCCGTCGCCCCGGAAGGCAATTGTGTGAGCAACGCCGTAGGTTTGTCGGCAGAACTCAAGGCGATCGGCATTCATATCCATTACCGTCACGATGGCTCCTGTCAGGCGCGTGAATTCCAGCGTCGCCAGGCCAATCGGACCGGCTCCGATAATCAACACGTGATCGTCACGCATGGGCTGTCCGCGGTCCGTGGCATGGCAGCCGATCGCCAGAGTTTCAACCAGCGCGAGTTGTTCCATGGACAACTTCCGCGAAGGATGAAGTTTTTCCGCGCGGATGAGAAAGTGTTCGCAGAGTCCGCCGTCGATCATCACTCCGATGACATTCAGTTTCTCGCAGCAGTTCGAAGCTCCGCGGCGGCAGGCATAGCATTCGCCGCAGTTCATGTAGGGTTCCACGCTGCAGCGGTCGCCGGGCCGAACATTCGCGACGTCATCGCCCACCGCCAGCACTTCAACTCCCAGTTCGTGACCGGGAATTCGCGGGTAACTGAAGAACGGCATCTTGCCCAGGTAGCCGCTGACGTCAGTACCGCAGATCCCCATGCAGTGAGTCCTGACCAGCGCCTGTCCGAATCCCGGCAGCCCCGGATCGTCGATATCAATCTGTCGGAACTGTCCGGGCTGCTGTAGCTGAATGGCTTTCATGCGTCGTTCGGGTTCGTGGTGGGAATTGGAAGTTGTGGTGGTTGAGGTGATCGCCGCGAGAACTCGCAGGTGCTACCGATCGCCCGAAGGATGCGGCCTGATAATCCGTGTCTGCCGCAGCTTTCGGCCGGGCCTGGTCTTCTCGGACACAACCCGGACGCGGGTTTTAGCGGGTCACGGAATGCTTCGGCAACCGACGCCAGGAAGCGACAATCCATCACGTTCCGCGGCGAATGGACCGCACCGGTCCGTGACCACCGCAGCCGAAGCCCCCGTCCCTGCCGAAGGCCAACGCGGAGAGGTGCATGCGCGGACCTGCAACGAGCGGCGCTGGTGCAGGAACCCCTCCCGGCCGAAGGCCATCGGGGAGGGGTCGAACGAGCGAAGCGACGTTCGGGGGAGGGCACGTCCGCGCGTTCGTCGTGCTGTGTGCGAAGGACGCCGAACCCGCTCGGCCCTCGGCCCTCTCCCGGGCATCGCTCCGCTCGCCCGACCTCTCCCGGCCGGACGCTGCGAGCTGGGCGAGGTTGGTTGCGAAGGACGGACATGCAGCGCGCGGGCGCGAGGTTGGCAAGCACCCCTCCCGGCCGAAGGCCATCGGGGAGGGGTCGAACGAGCGAAGCGACGTTCGGGGAGGGCACGACCGCGCGTTCGTCGTGCTGTGTGCGAAGGACGCTGAACGCGCAGTCGGCCCTCTCCCGGGCATCGCTCCGCTCGCCCGACCTCTCCCGGACGCTGCGCTGGGAAAGGTGCATGCGCGGACATTGCTTCGCGTTCGCTGGCGAAGAACAACTCAAGACGCAGGCAGTTCATGCTGACGTTTTTTGCCTGTGCATCTCACCAGCGGTCGACGCGGTGACGGCTCGCCGGGGCTGAAAAGCATTTGGGTCAGCACTCGCATTTCCCCGGTGAGTCATTTCTTTTTTCGGTCGCAGTGCAAACCGGTTCAATTCCCGTTATCGTTTTCCCGCGATTGGCAGGAGCTGAAATGAGTGCCGGGACGCTGGAGTTGACTTCTGCATACTGACGTACGAGCGGGGAATTTTCATGGCAGACAAACCAAAACAACAAAGCAAACCACCGGGTGTTTCACCGGTCCGAAAGATCGTGTCCGGCGTCCTGCTGGTCGCGCTGGTCGCCGTTGCCGCCATTGAACTGCGAGCGAGTCTCGGTCAGCGGCAGACGGCCGAAGCTCTGGAAAAACTCAGCAACGACTCCACCGGCGAACGATTGCCGCTGGAAGAAGCCAAAAAGCTGATTTCGATGTCACCGAAGGAAGAACTCGTCAGCGAAAACGACAACTACACGGAGTACTGCTATTCGTGGTTCAGTCTGTTTCGTCCAGGAAAGCTGCAGGTCTATGTCATCGCCGACAAGACGGACCCGCCGAAATTCATTTCTTCCGCGACGGAACCGGATAAGCAAATGATGTCAGCTCCGGCCGGCGGGGCGGATTCCTCCGGTCCGCCGATGGGACCGATGGGGAAGCGGCGGACCCGGCGGCGGCATGACCGGACCGGGACCGGGTGGCTTTGGCGGTCCGGGGCGTGGCGGTGCGGGCGGGCGACCCCGGTCGACGACACTGCGACCGACGAAAACGCGACGCCTGAACCCAACGCCGATGAACCCGACGCGGCACAAGCGGACGATGCTGAATAAACCGTCGACCGACACCCTTCCAAAGATGCCGTTCGCGCAGGTATCGGCGTCGAGATTCACCACCGAAATCCTTCGCCTGCTGCGAGAACGCTGTCCGCACCATTCCGTTTTCCATTGCAGGAACACAACGATGAGACCCCGACATCTGGCCGTACTTTTCTGCATTCTTGGCGGGTCTGTCGCCGGCGCGATCGCGGACGCCGCGGACATTGTCACGTTCCACGGTTACGACAAGGCCGTCGAACTGAAAAACGATGCCGGTGTGACTGTGATTCTGTGCCCGCAGGTCGGGGGGCGAGTGCTGGAGTACTCACTGAACGGCAGGAACGTCCTGTACGTTTCGGACGACGAAAAGAACTGGAAACCCGGCAACCGGCCGCCGTCGTCCGCCGGTCGATTTGACATCGGTCCGGAACTGATCATCCCGCCGCGAGAAGTCCTGTGGAGCGGTGAATGGACCGCTGAAATCACCGGCCCGCGATCGGCTCGCATGACCAGCCAGGACGACCCCAACACGGGAGTTCGGCTGATTCGCAGCTTCACGCTGGCCGCCGATTCTTCAAAGCTGACGTGTACTCAGACGATCATGAACGTGTCGGACGAACCGAAGGAATGGTGTCACTGGAGCCGCACGTTTGCCGTCGGAAAAGGACTGTGCTTCATTCCGCTGACTGCGAACAGCCGCTTTCCCAATGGTTACGTGCTGTACGAAGAAGGCGGGCTGATCAACATGCGTCCGGAAGATCCGGCCATCGTTCGGCGGAGCGACTACCTGCAGATCGGGCCGACTCCGCGGAAACCCAAGCTGGGGTTCGACAGCTATGCCGGAACAATCGCATACGTCGCGCCGAATGATCTGCTGTTCGTCAAGCGGTTCCGCACGTTTCCCGATCGCGTCTACAACGAAGCCGCCGGTTTGACGATTTCGGTTTGGTATCCTGACAACGCGATGGTCGAACTGGAACCGATCGGTCCCGCGAACGCCTGCAGCCCGGCCAGTCGGCGGACTTCACGGAAGATTGGTATTTGTCGCCGATGAAATTCCCGACGCCGACGCCACTATCAGCGTCGAACAACTGACTGCCGCAACAAACGCAATGAACTAATGCCTGCGGCAGATGAGAAGATACCCTCCCGTTTCAACGGGAGGGTCGAAGCTTGATCGCCGTGCAGGCGATCAAACGAGGGAGGGCGTCAACTCGATTCACTATCGAGTCTCAGAAATTCGGAACTTTTCTCTCAACAAAACCTTGAACCATTTCAAGACCGTCGCTCCCGTTGAAACGGGAGGGTGAAGCTATTGTCGCTCTGCATTGGTAAATTCTCACCTGTCGATCGTCTAATGACCGAAGCAGCCGCGTCCAGCCGTTGCCCGTGACCGGTCGATCGCGCGGCCGGTCCTCACCCCGATTTTTCCGCTGGACGCAGAAAAATCTCCCTCTCCCGCTTTGCGGACGAGGGGACAAGGCACACTTCGGTCGGCGCGGATGGCTATGATCTGTCCGGTCCATACACCCGACGCGCTGCGACCTGACTGCGTCATCATCGGCCGGTGATTTTCTGATATGCGACGAACGTTTGATGCTTTGATGATCTGGTCCGCCGACCACCGGTCCGCGACTGCGGCTCTGGTTTTGGCGCTGACGGCGATTGCGATTGTGGGGTACTGGAATCCGGAACTCGTGCGGTCGTGGCTGGTGACGCCGGAATTGGAAACGACGGTGGATGACGGTTCCGGGGCCGCGAATGAAGTCTTCGAAACGCCGCCCGACGTGGATCCCGTCAGCCTGTCGAATTCCGACGCGGTGCTGGTGGTTCAAAGCGACGCCTTCTTTACTCCCGCCGGAGCGAAGGCGATGCGTCATGTTGTGGATCGACTGGAAGAACTGAACTACGTCCGGCGGATTCTGTGGATGGATCGTGTTCCGGTGCTGAACATTTTCGGCCTGCCGGAACCGCTGTTTCCGCGGTCTCAGGCATCCGAACAGCGGTTCGCCGCGGCGCAGGAAAAGGCGATGCAGCATCCTCTGGTGGGAGGCCAACTGCTGTCGGAAGACGGCCGGACAACGCTGCTGCTGATTTCGTTCGACTGGGACTTCGTGCGGACCAACGAACAGGTCACTGTCGAGCTGCGCGAAGCCGCCGAACGCGCGGCGGCCGATTTTCCCGACGTGCCGCTCAGCTTTCAGATTACCGGACACGTTCCGGCAGTCGTCACCATGCTGGAGGCTCACGAATCAAACCGCGTCAAGTATCAGGCAATCGGTTACGGCACCGTCTTACTGATGGCCATTTTCCTGTTTCGCGGTGTCAGAGCCGTGTTGATTGTCACGCTGGCGCCCGTGACGGGGCTGATCTGGACGATCGGAATTCTGCAGTACTTCGATTTAGATGAGAACCCGTTTATCGACATCATTCTGCCGGTACTGCTGGTGCTGGTCGGAATGACGGACGGCGTGCATCTGATTGTGCAGATTCGCAAGCTGCAGGCGTCGGGGCTGAAGGAACGACCGGCCGTGCGGCAGGCGTTGAAGCAGGTGGGGATGGCCTGCTTTCTGACGTCGCTGACCACCGGCATCGGCTTCGGATCTCTGATGCTGGCGGAAAACGACTGGGTCCGGGAATTCGGCTGGTGCTGTGTGATCGGCGTGGCGCTGATGTTTGTGGCGGTGGTGACGGTGATTCCTCTCGCCAGCGGAACTCGCCTGGGCCGCAACATTCATGTCGGCCAGGAAGGCAGCCTGATCGACCGCAATCTGAACCGCATCGCCGGACTGATTGAAACGGTGTTAAGACGCCCGAAGCTGGTCAGCGCGATCGGCATCGGATCGACGGCGCTGCTGATCGCCGCGTCGCTGACACTTCGGCCCGACGAACGACGTTCCAACGCTCTTCCGGAACACAGCGAAGCCTACCAAGCGCTGAAGCACATGGACGAGAATCTCGGCGGGCTGGAGTTTTCCCGAGTCGACGTATCATGGTCGTCCGACGTCGGCCGACAGTCGCCGGAGATTCTGCAGGTGGTGACCGAAGCGGATGATCTGCTGCATACAGAACCGCTGATCGGCTATCCGCTCAGCATCCGGAATCTGGTGGATTCGCTTCCCGGCAGCGGACCGGCGGAAGACCGCATGTCGATGATCGAACTGCTGCCGCCGCCGTTGAAGCGAGCGTTCTTTACTCCCGAATATCGTTACGCGACGGTCAACTTTCGAGTTCAGGATCTCGGTATCGCCAGGTTCGATTCCGTGTTTCGACGCGTGCAGGCCGGGCTGAAGCAGATTGAACAGCGGCACCCGGACTTTCATCTGCAGCTTTCCGGAATGGCCATCAGCCGCTGGGAAAACGTGTACCAGATCGTCATCGACCTTGCCCTGAGCCTGGGCACGGCGGCGCTGGTCATTTTCTTTGTGCTGGGGCTGACGTATCGGTCGGTAAGAATCGGTCTGATTTCCGTCGTGCCTAACCTGTTTCCGCTGGCGGCCACCGGAGCCTGGCTGGCGGTCAGCGGTCAGTCGCTGGAACTGGTCAGCGTGCTGGCCTTCACCGTGTGTCTGGGAATCGCCGTTGACGACACGATCCATTTTCTGACGCGGTTCGAAGAAGAATACGACCGCACCGGGGACCGCACGACGGCGATTCGGAACGCGTTCACGGGAGTCGGCGTGGCGCTGGTGATGACGACGTCGGTGCTGCTGGCCGGCTTCGGAATCGTGTCGTTCAGCGATTCCCGCGATCATCACATCTTTGCCAGCATGGGAGCGATGACGATTGCCGCGGCGCTGTTTGCGGACCTGGTGTTTCTGCCGGCGCTGCTGTGCTGCTTCGCGCCGTCGCGTCGTTCCGTGCAGTCCGGAAGTTCGGTTGCCGCGGGCGAAGCTCGCGATGCCGGACCGCAGGGTATAGTCGCGAACTGACGCCCGCCGTTGCGGTGCTTGCAGAGCTGCTCAGCGTCGTCGTCGTCGGCGAGTTCGCAGCGTGGCCGGACTCGCGCCCCCGAACATGCTCTGAACAAACCTGGCACGCCGATCCGTTGACTGCGTCGCTACGGGAGTCGCGGGGCTTGCCGGAAGATGAGCCCACAGGTCGTCCGCCGAAACGTCCTGTCGACGCGCAAGATGCTGAGACAACAGCACCAGCATTAACACGTCCGCCGCACAGTAACGAATCAGGTGGTCGCGAGCCGCCTGGTCCTGCCGCTGCCGCCAGTCCCACCACAATCGAACAGCCATTTCGCCGTCCGTTTCGTGCAGGTCCGCCGGACGCGGGAAACCCAGCCGTGACGTGATTCGCTTCAGGCCGCCCTTCAGTCCCTGATGATGACTCAGCCACCGCAGATCCAGATGAGGGCACGGCAGCGAAGGAATGTGAAATCCGTCCAGCACGCGAGGCACGTCAAACGAAGTTCCGTTAAACGATGCCAGCAGTTCGACATCATCCAGCAGCGAAAGAAAGTCGTCCAGGTTTTCGTGTTCCACAAATGTATGCAGCCGTCCCCGATGCCAGCAGACAATGACGGTAATCGTCGCGTCAAGTTCCAGACCGGTCGTTTCAATATCAAAGAAGGTGGTACGGTCGTGATACTGCGACAGAATCCGCCACTTGTCGCCGGGACTGAAGCGGTCCACGAACCAGCCGATGTCGTCGTCCTGCAGTGCCTGCAGTGATCGCTGGCATTCGGCAACAACAGCGGAACGCAAACCGGCCGGAATGCAGTCGGGATCGCCGACGACGTCATGCCACGATGTCACACCGCGTTCGGCCAGTTGACGCAGCTTCACAGGTCCCAGGCCGTGGCAGTGCTGAAAGGCTTGCGAAATCAAGGCCAGTCCGTTCGTTGAAATGGAGAGAAGTCATCCGTGTCTGTGCGACCGAATGATAACGCCGGCCGGCATTCTCACCAGAGCAGCCAGCTCCGCCGCTGCGACAAACCGAATCGCGCCGGCCGCGCGACGTCCTTCGCGTCATCATCCCAGCGCCGCGGTCAGCACGTCGTGAAGCCCCTGCTGCCAGTCCTGCAGCGGAAGTTCGATCACGAAGTCCTGTGGATGACGCGGCTGAGTTCGCGGTGTCGCGCCGTCCGCCGGCGTGTTGACAAATCGAAGTTTCGCGAAAACGTCCGAGTCGCAGGCGCCCGACGTCCGTGAGGCTCGCAACCGCACGCCATCCGGAACATTGGTCTCGCCGATCCGCGCCAACGTGCGGGGATCGTTGTTCGGAGCTTCAATCTCGAAGATCAGCGGACGCCGAAGCAGGCGGTTCCGGAGTTCCGCGATCGACAGTCGGAAGACCGGATGGATCACGTCGGCAGCGATCTCCGACATCGGGTCCAGAACAAACCGGCGGTACCACAACGCCGGATGGGGGACGACCAGATCGCCGGAATCGCATACGTCGTCACCAAACAGCAGCAGGTCCAAATCCAGAGGCCGTGGTTCCCAGCGACGGTGCCGCGTTCGTCCGGCGGCCGCTTCGGTGTGATGCAGTGCGGCCAGCGTATCCTTCGCGGAAAGGGAAGTGCTTAGCATCGCCGCGGCGTTCAGGAACTCACCTCCGGCGGATGCTCCCATCGGCGGCGTTCGATGGACGGAACTGACGGCAAGGACGCTGAAACCCGAATGCTGCAGGCGGTCAACAGCCTGTTGAAACGCGGCTTCGACACCGTTCAGATTTCCGCCGAGTCCAATGCAGCAGCGTGTTGGCATGTCCGTCTCCCGAATCGGAGACTTTGACAGGCGAATGGCGGTTCAGCAAACGAAGGACAATCCGTAACGAACAATCCGTATCAGAAGCCGTGAGCCTGAAGTTCGCTGTCATTGCGTTCCCACCATGCCTTGACGCCGCCGCCGGCGGACGTCAGGCCGATCATCAGAACAGCAAGAATCAGTGCCAGCATGACGGCGTATTCGACGGACGTCGCAGCGTCCTCGCTGGTCAGAAATCTGCGTACTTTTTCCAGTCGCGTCATTACCGGTCACTCTCTCTAGGACTCTCCTGGCGTTCCGGCGGGAGTACTCTGGTGAAAGCTAGTTCAGGGTTCGAAATGGTCAAAACCGATGTTTCCGATCCACGCCGAATCGTCAGGCCGCACGATCGACCGATGTCGGATGTGTGCCAACCGGTAAAATCGATACGTCGCCTGAAGTGATAACGACCGGGTTTCCCCTGCATTTGGTTTCTCAATACGAACTCATCAATCCGGCAACTGTGGTTCCGACGCGCCACGAGCCAAACGTCCATCCTCAAATCGTGCGACTCGTTGGAATCCCGACCGCGATTTTATACCGCGATCGGGGCAGAATGAGACATTCGGGCTCGCGGGAGCATGAAGAGCGAAAAGTATCGGCGTCCGCCGCGGCCAGTATAAGATCCTGCCGGCGGAAACGTCGTGAGGCGGTGCGGTCCGGTCACGCAGCGCCGATTGCTCGATTGCTGCACAGTGCAACGCCGAGTTCATCGGAAGACGCAGCGGGCGATGGCATCCGGAATTGTCGTTCGCTGCAATGAACTTCAGGAGACTGACGGGATGATTCGACAGGTGTGCGGAATCTGTGTGTTTCTGTTTCCGTTGGCTGTTCTCGGCGGCGAACCGCTGGATGTCTGGCCGGGGCTGGCGCCGGGGGAAACGACGTCGAATGCCGGCGAACCGCAGCCGTTCCGGAAAGGCGAAGAACCGCCGGTAACACGTGTCGAAAACATTACTCACCCGACGCTGACGGTGTGGCTGGCCGATCATCCGAACGGAGCCGGCGTTGTGATCCTTCCCGGCGGCGGATTCGGGAAAGTTGTGACCGACAAGGAGGGTTCTGAAATCGCGGCGTGGCTGAATCGTCACGGAGTCACAGCGTTTGTGCTCAGCTATCGCACGACGCAGCCGGGAGGCAGTCTTCCGGGATGGCGGCGACCGCTTCAGGACGCTCAGCGGACGATGTCTCTGGTTCGGTCGCGTTGCGGCGAATGGAACCTGGACCCGAATCGCATCGGCATCGCAGGGTTCTCCGCGGGAGGCCAGGTTGCCGCTCGACTTCTTTGTGACGGCGGCCGAAAGACCTACGACCGCGTCGACGAAACTGACGACACTGTTCATCGCCCCGACTTTGCGATGCTGATCTATCCGTGGAATCTCTATGACAGCGAAACGAACGCTCTGATCCAGGACTGCGTGGTTCCGCAGAATTGTCCGCCGACGTTTCTGGTTCACACCGATGACGATCGAGCGTCGTCGCTGAGTTCCGTGCTGTTTTACGCCGAACTGAAGCGGCTCGGCATCCCGTCGGAACTGCACGTTTATGGCAGCGGCGGACATGGCTACGGGTTGCGGCCGATCCCCGGTTCGCAGATTTCCACGTGGCCGGACCACGCGGCTCACTGGCTGAAATCGATCGGTGCAACAGCCCCCGCGTCGAATTGAACGATGCTGGACGACGTCGGCCGATCGCCGGATCAAAGCGTGCCGGCAGTACGACGCAAATCTCCGTCGGTCGCCTTTCCCGGGTGCCCGCTGTTCCGACCGACGTCGTCTGCCGGAAGCGTTCGCCGAACACGCCGCCGCCGACCTCAAAGCTGACATCACCGCAGCCGGCGGCGATACAGGGCGATTCCCGCCGCGATGCTGAACAGCAGCACAACCGAAGACGGTTCCGGCACGGCAACGACGCTCAGACTTTCGCCGAAACCCGCCATGATCAGGTTCATGTCGTCAATGTACGACGGAACGAACGTGTCGCCGGAACCGAGTTCTCCCAGCATCTCGTTCTGATACATGAACCAGTGGATTCCCAACACAGCCGGACCGGACGGAGTCAGCACAAACGTCGGCGCGCCGGAGTCTCCGCCGGTGACGCGGGCTTCGTCGGCACCAAGTCCGGGGACGTCGTAATCAAAGATGAACACGTCGCCGCTGCCGCTTAACGCAGGGTCGCTGAAATTCGTGATCGACTGCGTGACGACGTTCCGCCCCATCCGCTGCGATGTCGGCGTCGCCGCCCCGCCGGTACGTCCGAACGTGGAAAACGTCAGACCCTCAGCACCCGACGGCGTCACGTCGGCAATCGCGTACTTCTCCACATTGCTGCTGACGCTGCTGCTCAGACGTCCCAGCCACAGGTCCGAACCATCGATGCGCCAGCCCTGTGCGACCGTGTGACTCTCGCTCATACCACCGGGGTCATTGCCGTGGTAGAACGTCACATCGGCGTTCAAACCGGGATGAGCGTGCGACGCGGAAACGAAGAACGAGTCGCTGACCATCGTCGCCCACTGCGTACCGCGTCCGACACCTGACCAGTTGTACGGATTTCCAATGAAGTCCGCGTGATTCGTGAAACGGTCGTGAAAATTCGTGTTGTATCCCTGAACAATCAGAGTTCCCTGTGCCGCGGGAACCGACCACGCAGCGAGCGAAAACAGGCAAATCGAAATCCTGATGAAAGACACGCTCTGACCTTTGGACACGTGGAATCGCCGATGACCGGAACAGCGGCGTCGGGAACTCACTGACTCCGTCCGCTTATTAGCACCGACGCGCGAAGGCATGTCAACGACCGTATATCCGGTGAATTCCTGCTTCCGGGCAACTCGTGCGAGTTGACGCATTTTCTCACAGCCCTCAACGCCGCCAGTGCCGTCACGCAACGGCCCCCCGAACGCACACCTCGGGCTCCGGCGAGCTGCGCGACGTCAGTTCGCAATCGCCGCCGCCGAACGCCGAACCAGTGATCGAATACAGCGAACGCGGACTCACGTCGCAACCCTGCCGATTGTCGTGCCGTTCCGTCGGAAACGGAACACCGACCGCCGAGCGTCCACGTTGGCTACCTGAGTTTGTGGCAGTCGCTGCGGGCAGCGATTCCGGGACTGCTGAACGAAAGTTCGCCCGCCCACACGGCTTGTCTCGCTCACGTCGCCTGCGAATGTCAAGCGATGATGCGAATCAGACAGGCATTGCGATCGCATGGCGGAACGACCGAGCAGTGTTTGGCCGCGAAATCTCCGCACGCGGTTTGCGCCAACGAGATGTACCACCCGCTCTTGACTCCCGTGCCGGGTGGTGTCGCAGCAGCCGTATCAAAGTCGGCGATTAGCGGGCTGCCGGAGAACTCTTTCCAATTGAAACGGCGCTGTCTGCGACTCCGGGTGTTTCGCATTGCTCTGCCTTCGTGCCGGGATCGATCGCCCGCGACGCTTCATCGGGCCATCGATTGTTGATCGCGGCGATCAGTGTGCGGATGTTGTGTCCGGCCTGCGCCGACATTTCTTTTCGAACGCGTCGGACCTCGTTGTAGCTATCCATTGACCGCTTCCTCATTCAGCAATTCCAGTGGAGTGACCAGCGCCGGGTTTCCCAATCCCAGTATATCGTTGACACGCCGGATGTGGCCAAACTTGTTCGCGTTGGCGATGTGGCGGCAGTTCCATGTCACCAGGAAGTCGCACCGGTGAAAGGAGGCCGCAGCGAGGTGCAGGGCGTCGCCGCCAGGATCATTGGGCATGACGTGATGCGAAATGTACGAGTCAACCACTTCGGCAACGGCATCATTCAGTGCCAGCATTGGAATTCGAGCAGCCAGTGCGAGCATTTCTGCCTTGTTCGGAAACTCCCCGGCGTCGAGTTCGGATTTGACAGCGAGGCTCGTTACGAGCTCGTCGGTACCAAGGAGCGCAGCGTCAAGCCACCGCCGGGACCAATTCTCGCGAGCCACCATTTCAGGCTCGGTCCGAGCATTGAAGTAGAAGCTGAAAATGGTGGTTTCAACGTAGATGCGTGCCATTGCGCTTGGGCCTCGATTTCAGCCGCGAAACTGCGGCGACCACACGACTGCCGCGGAAGAGGTCATGTAAGCGCCCCGGAGCGATGTCGACATCACCGAGCCTGATGCGTGTGGGTTACGCAAGGCACAACCGAGGACGTCCGGGAGTGCCCGAAACGCACCTTGAATTGCCGGCTGCACGTCGTCATCAACCTGCGGACCTGTCTCGGCCATGCGTTAACAAGCGAACTCATTGACCCCGATTCGGAAGGAGCGGTGCTGATGGACAAATCGTGGTTTGAACATTGCCGTATCGTGAGTCGTTATGGGACGGCAGCCGCGAATCGGTGCTCTGCAAAACGAATTTCATACCGAAGCGACCCTGAATGCAGCTTACATCCTGATGCCGGCGTCGTCATCTGCAATCTCGCGGGCGGAACGGTCGTGAGGTGGCATCAGGCTGCAAAGAAACTGCAACGACGGGTTGCGCACCATCAGTCCGCAATCATCACCGCCGAACGCGGAACCAGTGATCGAACACAGCGAACGCGGACTCACGTCGCGCGGCTCACTCTGCATGCGAGCGTGAACGGGCTTTTGCTGCGCCGGCGGGTGGCTTTTCGGCGGTGGTTTTCAGCGGTGGTTTTCAGCGGATGTCTGCTGTGTCGCGGATCGGATTTTCTTCCGCTAACATTTGCCGGCCCTGAACGAAGTAGCTCTTACACGGCTGAATCGACACTGAAACTGAACTGACCGGAGAACACAGATGGGACTGTTCGACAAGCTGCGTGCGGAACTGATTGATATCGTCGAGTGGGTCGACGACTCACGGCACACGCTGGTCTGGAGATTTCCCCGCTACAACAACCAGATCAAAAACGGAGCTCAGTTGATCGTGCGGCCGGGCCAGGTGGCGGTGTTCGTGCATCGCGGACAGATCGCGGACGTGTTCGAACCCGGCCACTACGAATTGAAAACGGATAACCTGCCGATCCTGAGCACCATTGCCGGCTGGAAATACGGCTTCGACAGCCCGTTCAAGGCGGAAGTGTATTTCGTCAGCACTCGTCAGGTGACGGACCTGAAATGGGGCACGCCGAATCCGATCATGCTGCGGGATCCGGAATTCGGACCGATTCGTATTCGGGCCTTCGGAACATATGCGGTCAAAGCCGTCGAACCGAAGGCTCTGCTGAAGGAACTGGTCGGCACGGACAGCGAGGTCGGCACCGACGAAGTGACCGAACTTCTGCGAGCCATCATCATCAGCACGTTCGCGGACGTGATCGGCAAGTCACAGATCGCCGCGCTGGATCTGGCCAGCAAGTATCAGGAATTCGGCGAAACTCTGCGGAAGGAAGTTCAGGAACGCATCGACGACGAGTATGGCCTGGAAATTCCGCAGTTGTTCATCGTCAACATTTCGCTGCCGGAGGCCGTCGAAAAGGCACTGGATACTCGCACCAGCATGGGCGTGATCGGCGACATGAACAAGTTCCAGCAATACCAGATGGGGCAGGCAATGACGGCGGCGGCCGAGAATCCTTCTGGCGGGGGAGCTGCGGAAGGCATGGGACTGGGCCTGGGCTTTGCGATGGCCGGAAAGATGATGAATCCCGGAATGATGGGCGGCGGACCGATGGCCGGAGGAGCCCCTGCTGCCGGAATGACGCCGCCTCCGCCACCCGTTGCCATGTGGCACGTGGCGGTGAATGGCCAGACAACGGGACCATTCAGTCCCCAGCAGATGGCCGCGGGAATTGCCGGCGGAGAAGTTACAGCGCAGACACTGGTCTGGTCGAACGGTATGTCCGGCTGGGTTCCGGCGGGCCAGGTTCCTCAGCTTTCGAATGCGTTCGGAGCCGTTCCGCCACCACCGCCGGCACCGTAAACCTACACCATGCTACTGGCCGGTGAGTTTGTTCAGTTCGTCCAGCAGCCTCGCAAGCTCCTGGTCGGCAACACGACCGACCTGCGTTCCAATCTGACTCCGATCAATAGCGACGCACTGAAACACGAGTGCAACAGAGTCATTTTGCAGCCCGGATTGGGAAGTCGCGATAATCATGACGGTGCCAGCGAATCGCAATGCCGTCTGCGTGCTGGTCAACGGAACCAGCAAGACGGTTGGCAGTCTGCCACCGTAACGGTCATCCTGGATGATGACTGCGGGACGTCGTCCACGCTGAGACCTGCCGCCTGAACCCTGAAGTTCAACCCAATGAATGTCGCCGGGCTTCACTGGTCCTCATGCTCCAATTTCTCAATCAACCGCCACGTGTCGGTGCCGGCGCGCTGCCATTCCGAAAGCTCCTGCTGCAGTTCAGGCGTGATTTCGTCGTGGCGGACAACGATGTTTACGCAGGTCCCTTCCGGCAACTCACCTCCCGTTTGGGGTACAACAACACCATTCCTGACAATTCCCTGAATGATTCGCTCATTAACAGCCATGCGATTGTTCCGTGCTTATCGTTGACGCTTTCCAGGTTCAATCATAGTTTGTCACCGAACCGGCGACCAGACCTTGGTAGGTCGTCTGACACGGACAGTGCGTGATCCAGGTGGGCTACAAAGCATTATGGCTGAGCAGTCTTCGACTTCGGACGATATGCCCGTCCTGCCACCCCTTCCCGTTCCAAATCCCGCGGATTTCGACGGACCGCTGGACCTGCGCCGCCGTGATGCTCGCGTGGGAGACGCGGGGCAGACGTTTGATGCCGGCGAAGGGCGAATTTTCCCGTGCGAAAACTGCGGCGCCGATCTGGAATTCAACATCGGCGACCAGGCTCTGGCGTGTCCGTATTGCGGCCACGTCAAACAGATTGATCTTCCCGATGGCGCAACGCTGCAGGAACAGGATTTTCACGCCATGCTGGAAAAGATCCGGCAGTGGCGAGAAGCGGCCGCTGAATCCGGCTCGGAGACCACTGCGGTCAGCGCACAGCGTCGTGAGCTTCGCTGCGATTCCTGCGGCGGTAACGTGGAATTCGTCGGAACTCTGACCAGTACGCACTGCCCGTACTGCGGGTCGCCGATGCAACTGGAAAAAGCTCACAAGGCCGAACAGCGGCGAGTTCCCGTCGACGGAGTGCTGCCGTTCCAGATCGAAAAACAACACGCGGAACAGAATCTGAAGCACTGGGTCAGTTCGCGATGGTTCGCTCCCAACAGGTTTCACAAACAGGGAGCGACCGGTCGGTTTAACGGAGTCTACCTGTCGTATTACACGTTCGATTCGATGACCTACACGGCCTACAGCGGCCAGCGCGGCGAATACTACTGGGTAACGGTCGGCTCCGGAAAGAATCGCCGTCGCCAGCGCAAGACTCGCTGGTACCCCGCCAGTGGCCGATTCCAGAGATTCTTCGACGACGTGCTGGTGCTGGCCAACACGGGACTTCGGCGAGACTTCATGCTGGCTCTGGAACCCTGGCCATTGCTGAAAGTTGTGCCCTTCAATCAGCAGATGCTGGCCGGCTATCTGGCTCGCACCTATGACATCGAACTGGATACCTGCTTCACGGATGCGAAGGGTCGCATCGATTCTGCTATTCATTCCGAAGTCTGCCAGCGAATCGGCGGCGATACTCAGCGAGTCGACAGCATCAACAGCAAGTACGAAGCCGTCACGTTCAAGCACCTGCTGCTGCCGGTCTGGCTGCTGGCCTATCAGTACCGCGAAAAGACGTATCAGGTCTTCATCAATGCCGCCACCGGCGAAGTTCAGGGCGAACGACCCTACAGCGTCTGGAAGATCGCCTTCACCGTTATCGCGGGACTTGCCTTAGCCGGAACGATTTACGCACTGACGCAACGGTAGCGCGCCGCCACGAACGTTTTCCGGCAGCAAAAGCGCCGACTCGAAGATGGACGAACCATCGAACCCGGTGGTCTGATTTTCCTGTCCGCAATGGTCCTGTTTCGATCTCGCGGCGCGGCTGCAGCGACACCTTGCCGCTGGCTTCGCGCAAGTTGACGACAGAACTGCCTTTTCGCAAACTCACCATCGACCTGTCGCCTTACCCGCTTCCCCACTGCTCACGGGAATCCTTCCATGAAGCCCGCTCGAACGCTGCTGAGTCTGATCCTGCCGCCGCTCGCGATTTTCTGTATTCCCAATGTTCGTGCCGCCGAAGAACCTGTCGCGCCGGCAAACATACAGGCGCTGACGATGGAAGGTGACATCGCGTCGCAGCTTGTCGACGGTGTTGATCGGTTTCTGCTGAACCAGATCGACAGGGCGGCCGATCGTCGCGACGAATTCTGGAACTTCGACACGTCGTCCGCCGCGGCTTTCAATAAATCGATCCGGCCCAACCGCGAACGGCTGGCGAAGATTCTTGGTGTTTGCGATTCGCGAGTCCCGTTCGAATCTCCGGAACGGATCGCGACCGTCGCCGACAGCAAGCTGGTGGCTCTGACGAACAAGTACCGCGTGTTCGCCATTCGCTGGCCGGTGCTGGCCGATCCGGCTCCGTCGGCCGGGAACCTGGTTTCCATCTACGGTGAAGGATTGCTGCTGGTTCCGACAGGCGACGTGATCGCTGACGTCGTCGCGATTCCTCACGCCGATCATTCGCCCGAACAGATCTGCGGGCTGGCCGAAGGCATTCCGGCCGAGTCGCAGTATGCTCGCCGCCTGGCGGAATCAGGCTGTCGTGTTGTCGTTCCGACCATCATCAGCCGGCAGCGAAGCAAGCGAAATGGTCGAGCCGACCTGACCGATCGCGAGTACCTGTATCGCTCCGCGTTCGAACTGGGCCGGCATCTGATCGGCTACGAACTGCAGAAGGTCTTCGCCGCGATCGACTGGTTTGAAAGGGATGCGGGCGACGGTGATGCGAAGATCGGAGTCATCGGCTACGGCGAAGGAGGCATGCTGGCGCTGTACTCTGCGGCGCTGGACACTCGCATCGACGCGGTCTGTGTTTCCGGCGCGATGGGCTTCGATCACGATTTGTGGAAGCAGCCACTCGACCGCAACGTGTTCGGCCTGCTAAGGGAATTCGGCACGGCGGAACTGGCGACGATGGTTCAGCCGCGTCGCCTGATTACAGACTTCACCAACGCACCTGAACTGGAGCTTGCCGGCAACGGTGGAGCACCGTCCGTTCTGATAACACCGCCGGTGCAGCAGGTCCGGGATCAACTGGACGCAGCCGCTCAGGTTGCCGCCAGGCTGATGGACTCCGGCGCGCAGAAGGTCGGTATCACGAACCACTTCGGCGACACGCGAACGTTCTGTGACACGGTACTTGGGCTGTTCGTAGCGTCCGTTGCCGGGGACGCCGCGGACGCCGATCGAATTCGCGACTCGGCCACTACATCTCCGGCAGAACTGTCCGATCGAACGGAAATCATCGCGACGCGTCACCAGCGGCAGTTGGAAGAAATCGATCGCCACAACCAGGCTCTGCTGCGCGAAAGTCCGTTCGTTCGAGACGACTTCATGAAAGCTCTCGACACCAGCTCCGTCGACGCCTACGAAGCCAGCGTCGAGAAATACCGCGACATTTTCCACAAAGACGTTATTGGAGAATTCGAGGAACCGCTGCTGCCGTTCAATGCTCGTTCCCGAAAGTCCTGGGACACGGAACGCTGGACCGGCCACGAAGTCGTGCTGGATGTGTTCCCGGACGTGATCGCCTACGGAGTTCTGCTGATTCCGAAAGATCTGAAGCCCGGCGAAAAACGGCCCGTTGTTGTCTGCCAGCATGGCCTGGAAGGCCGGCCGACCGACACGTTTCTGGACGATCACCGAGCCTACCACGACTTTGCTTCGAAGCTCTGCGAACAGGGATTCATCACGTTCGCTCCGCAGAATCTGTACATCTTTGAAGACCGCTTTCGCACTCTGCAGCGGAAGGCGAATCCACTGGGCAAGACTCTGTTTTCGGTCATCGTGCCCCAGCATCAGCAGATTGTGAACTGGCTGAAGACACAACCGTTCGTCGACAGCGAACGGATCGCTTTTTACGGCCTGAGCTATGGCGGCAAGTCGGCGATGAGAATTCCGGCTCTGGTAACCGACTACTGTCTTTCCATCTGCTCTGCGGATTTCAACGAATGGGTGCTGAAGAATGCCACCACTCGTCACAACTTCAGTTACGTCTGGACCGGGGAATACGAAATCTTCGAATGGGACCTGGGCAGCACGTTCAACTATTCCGAAATGGCGGCGCTGATCTGTCCGCGTCCGTTTATGGTGGAACGAGGCCACTTTGACGGAGTCGGCGAAGACGAGTGGGTTGCGTTTGAATTTGCGAAGGTCCGACGTCTCTACGCGGCAAAGCTGGGAATCCCGGACCGCACGGAAATCGAATGGTTCGTCGGTCCTCACACGATCAATGGCCAGGGCACGTTTCGGTTTCTACGCCGGCATCTCGATTGGCCGGAACAGTAGCAGGCCGGTAGCAGGTCCAACTCTCACCGGGTACCACATCTTCGAAGAAGTTGTGCGGCGCAGCCGTCGGAAACCGGTTTGGGACCTGCTGCCGCATTGAGCGTTCTCTGGCGCAACGGTCGGGAGGGCGAGGCTCCCACCGAGCCGCGTGGGCCAAAGGTCGTCCGATATGGCAGCGGCTCGGCGGAGCCTGCCCTCCAAACGTCCGTCCGCACCGGGTACCACATCTTCAAGAAGGGGCCAGCCGTCGGAAACCGTTGTGCGGCGTGCTGCCGCCGGCGGACTTTGCGGTCGCAAATGGCGTCCACAGATTTCACAGATTCCACAGATGGCACGATCGGGAGGGCAACGCTCACGCCGAGCCGCGTGGGCCAAAGGTCGTCCGATATGGCAGCGGCTCGGCAGGAGCCTGCCCTCTCGAGCATGCGGTCTCACCGGGTACCACATCTTCGAAGAAGTTGCGGCAGCCGTCGGAAGGCGTTATGGGACGTCGTGCGATCATCGTCTGTCGCATGGCGCAACCACCGAGGGCGAGGCTCCGCCGAGCCGCGTGGGCCAAAGGTCGTCCGATATGGCAGCGGCTCGGCAGGAGCCTCGCCCTCCCGCGCATCGGCCACATGTCGGCATTCATCAGGTCGCGCATGACCGACGACTATCGCCGCGGATTCTTCGGTTCATCGATCGCGAGTCGTTCGCGGCGAGTGGCCTTCCAGTGCCGGATGTCGATCGCCTGCGGAACCGGTCCGTCGTCAAAACTGCCGAAGTCGCGGTGATAGGCAATCATTCGCTGCAGCTTCTGCTCGACGGTCAGTTCTCCCGGATGCTGCGTATGAGGCGACCGGCCCCACAGGACTCGCGATCCTCCTGCCGTGCGAATCTGATACTCCAGATCTTCCGGCTGCGCGTTGGGAGCGGCTCCGAGCGGAGCCAGAATCGCCCGCAGTTCCATGGCTTTCCACCACGAACGGCCGTCCGAATCCTGACTGATCAGGACATCCGCAAGTTGAGCCGCACCGGTCACAGCCGGGTCTCCCCACGCTTCACCCAGACCGCCGACCGGAACACTGCTGACCTGTTCGATGATCGGATACCGCTCCAGATCGGCCATCGTGAAATCCTGAGGCGGCAGGACATGTCCCAGAGCGTCGACGGGATAGTAGCCGTCCACTGCCTGCACCATCGCCACCGGCCGGCGGTATGTGACTTCCACGACAACGTGCGCCGGAAAGTCCTTGCGAACACGCTGCACATCGTCAATCCACGGGTGAGTATAGAACGCGGCGGCAATTCGTTCGCTGAGCGTCGGATCCAGCAGCGACAGCGGAGCGTCCGCCAATCCGGCTCGACGGAAGACCTGTTCGACCAGGTCCGGCGGCACCCATCGCGGCGGAGGCGTCACGGTGATCTGTTCCACGCTGACCTGATACTCCGGCCTGCCTTCCAGCTTCGGCAGTTTTTGCCGGAACTGTGGCCAGAACAGCAGTGAGAGAGCAACCGTTGCGGCAACAACAAGCCGCCACGGTCGAAACAGCCACCGCGCGGCGCGCTGCGACATCGTCGGCGACGCGGCCGATTTGGTTTTTCGAACGCTCTTTGACCGAGCCATGCCGAACTGCCGTCTCGTATCCTGAAGTCGTACAACAACGGCCAACCCTTGCCGCGCGGTTGCACAAGTCAACACAGGGAATGTCGGCATTCACCGGACAGGCACCAAAGCTGTCGTACAGGATCGTCGTCGGCGTTGTGGCGAAGATCCGCTTCCTTCCGATTGCGAAGACTGGGGAATGTCGCCGGGACGCGCTTGGCGACATCACACAAAACGCAGCCAGCGCATTTCACGCCGCGGCAACTTCCGGCACGCAGCAGTCAGCAGCAAGACACAGATGACAGCGACGAAAACGCGCCTGGCCTGAGGCGCTACTGGCCGCCTCGACGATCGCCGAATCCGCCGGCACCGGGGTCGTAGGAACGCCCAAAGCCGGTCGAAGCAGGACCATATGGCTGAAGACCGCCGGAGAATCCTCCGTAGCCGCCCAGCCGGCGAACTCCCTGACCGACACCGCCGTAGTCGAATCCGCCGAATCGGCGAATCGTCGCCGGCGAACTGTATTGCAGTACGTTTGTCCCATACGGAAACGCTCCGTTGTAGCCCGCGCGCGAGGAACCGAATCCGGTGCCTCCGAACCCGAGAGCCTGATTCGGCGGAACAACGCTGTACGGAATGCGCGACGCACCGAAGTTCCCCGGCAGCGTTCCGGAATTCGGCAGAACAGTGCTGTTCTGAAGAATGGTCGTTCCCTGCGTCATCGACGCCGGATTTGAGCCGGTCGGTGACACATATGTCGCCGGATCGAAGTCCTGCCATTTGCCGCTGCGCCAATAGACCCATCGGCCCGATTTCAACTGGTACCACCATTCTCCGTTGACATTGCGATAGCGCGCGCGAACGGATTCATCAGCCTTTCGCAGATCGATCCGGCCGTCAGTGACGCCGACGGCATCGCCTTCCTTTGCGGCCTTCGAATCCGGAGACGTCTGCGAGTCCGCGTGTTCCGTCGCCGCGTCGATCGTCGCGTCACTGCTGCCGGGATCATCCGCTGCAGCGGTATTGGAAGCTTCCCTGTCGGAAGGCACGCTGTCCGGTTCAGACAAAGTGGCGGCTTCCGGTTCACGCTCACCCGAAGCTGCCGGATCCGCAACCTCCTGGCTCACCACGAACATCGCGGGCTGACTCACCACGAACATCGCCGGTTGAAAGACAACCGCCGCCAGACAGAACAGATTCCAGTGATTCATCAGGCTTCTCCCGGTCATGGCATCCGTTCCGCTGGTTATCAATCATGCACAATCACCATCGACGGCGCAGCGGTACGTCGGTTCGAAGGCGGCCGCGCGAACAAGAAATGGTGTTGCCTCGGTCGTTTCCGCAACCAGTCCCGCGCCACAAACGTTTGCGAAGACATTGTACCGCGCCCGAATCTGAAACGAACGACATGAGTCCGCACTTTCGAATCCGCGCAGCGAAAAGCCCGTCGGTCATTCCGACCGACGGGCCGAATTCTCAACGCGGACGTTCATCAGACTGCCGCGTTCGTTAGTGGCAGTATCCTCCGCCGTAACCGCCATAGCCATAGCCGCCGTAGCCGCCATAACCATAGCTGGGGACGACGTAAACGCTGCGAGCCGGATAGCCGTAGCCATAGCTGCGACCATAGCCACCGTAGCCATAGCTGCCCAACCGGCTGCCATAGCCATATCCACGACCATAGCTGACGCCGATTCCGCGACCGTAGCCGCCGCCGAAGTTCAGCGAGATTCCGACGTTACTGCGTCGTCCGCCATGGAAGTGATCCGCGCTCGCCGATGGTCCCATCGCGAACATCAATCCCGCGACGGCCAGCAACATCACCAATGCCTTTTTCATGTCTGTCTCCTCGTACTGAGTAAGGGGTAAGAATTGCCCCGCCACTTGAAACCATCATCCTGTTGACAACGTCATTGGGGCAGACCGTGCTCGTTGCTCCGTGGCTGGTCTGTGACTGATGGCTTCAACGTGGCGGGGCGAGTTTGATCAGAAGGGGATGATCTGCCCTATAGTCACTCAGCTCCGTCCGAGATTGCTTTCGCCCGAATCCGGGTGCCACTTTCGAAGTGTCGTGCCATAGCATTCATGCAAACACAGTGCCGCAGTTTCTGCCGGTGCCGGAAATGTTCTAAAGTGCAGTCAGGAAAGCTGTTGCGGGAGAATTCACATCGCTCGCAGCGTTTTTCAGCCGTCCGCTGTCGTCATCGAAACGATTGCACCCGTCTGCAATCTGATGTCACTGGAAGAAATCTTTCCATGTTCGTCGATCACGATTGCAACCGGGTGCTGCGTCCGGATTGAACCGACCCGGCCGTTTCTGCGCGATGACGCTCAACAACCACGCCGCAGATTTCCAAAGGTTCGATGCCCCGCTTGCGGTCCCAGGGAGAAGCGAATTCTATGCTCGGTCAACCACACGGCCCGTGGCGCGTACTGAAAACCAGCGACGTCTACAGCGACCCGTGGATGCACGTCACGAAAGATGACGTGGTTCGCCCAGACGGAAAACACGGCACGTACAGCGTCCTGCGCCTAAAACCCGGAGTCTGCGTGCTGGCGGTTCAGGACGACAGCGTGTACCTGACCGAAGAATTTCACTACGCCGTCGGCCGAGTGACTCTGGAAGCCGTCAGCGGTGGCCGCGACGATGACGAACCCGCCATCGAATGCGCGAAACGCGAGCTTCAGGAAGAGCTGGGGGTTCAGGCAGGCACCTGGACGGAACTCGGCGTCGTCGATCCGTTCACAGCCAGCGTCGTTTCTCCGACAGCATTGTTCGTCGCGACAGACCTGACGTTTGGCCAGCCGGCACAGGAAGGAACGGAACAAATCCGCTGCGTTCGCCTGAGCGTGAAGGAAACCTACGACGCCGTCCGAACCGGTCGCATCACGCACGCTCCATCGTGCATCGCGATCCTGCGATACTGGATCGACCGCCTGCAACCGTCGGCGCCCGTGAGCCCGCTTTGACGGTCAATGCAACGTGCGAGCGATACTCAGTCCCGTCGCCGTCCCGATCGTTGCGCCAGAGGACGGTCAATGCGGCAGCAGGTCCCGGCGGAACGCAGGCTGACGCTGAGTGCAAGTTGACGGCTTTGCAGCCATTTCGCAAACTCACGTCCGGCGGCGGTTCGCCGTTTCCTCCGTCACAACAGACGTCGCAGCGCACGGCACCGAGCGATGTTCCGGCCGGTTGCGACGACGAAATGAGGTAATTCGATGAATGCGAAACAGGTAACGCGTCGCGAAGCGATCAGGACGACAGCCTGTGCGGCGGGAGTGCTCGCGTCTGCTTCCTTCACAAAGGCCGCTCCGCAAACGACGGCGGACGGCGATCCACCGTCGTTCGTCAGTGACTGGGACACGTCGAACGATCGCGTGTGGCTTGGCGAAGCATTCTGGGCCAATCCCATGGAAGACTGGAAGATCGTCGACGGCGCCGCGGAATGTCAAAGCGCGGCCGGAGGTCGCAATGTTCAACTGCTGACTCACCAGCTCACGAACTCCGACGGTGCGTTTCGAATGTCGGTACATGTGCAGCAACAGCAGATCGGCAACGGCGACGGTGGAGCGGGATTCCGCATCGGAGTTCGCAGCGACATCAACGAACACCGCGCCAATTGTTTTGCGCCCGGCGGAATCAATGCGGGAATCGTTGACGGCAGCCTGACGCTGGCCGACACGACTCGCGAAATCGACAACTTCCAGCAGCAGCAGTTGAAGAATCCCGGCGTGCGATTGTCGCTGGCCGGCGAACCCGACGGTGACTCGTATTCTCTGCTGTTGACCGTTGACGATATGAATGGCAGCGAACTGGGTCGCGTGACGGCCACCGTTCCGCGATCAGCCGTGCCGGGCAACGTGGCCATCGTCAACAACCTTTCCGCAGCACCGCGACAGGGCCGGCTGGCTCGCTACCGTTTCAGCCAGTGGACGGCTGACGGTGATGCGTTCACGGTCACGGACGATCAGCGCTTCGGTCCGATTCTGTGGTCGATGTATTCGCTCAGCGATTCGCGCACGGCTGATGGCTTCGTGATGAAAATCTCGGCGCTGTGTCCGCCGCTGGGAACGGACGATGACGATTCTGTGGAGCTGCAGATTCGTCGCGGCGACTTATGGAAATCGCTGGGACATGCCCGGCTGGATCAAGATGCATGGACCGCCACGTTTCGCATCGTTCAGTGGGATGAAAAGTCAGCAACGGAATACCGCCTTGTCTATCGGGAACGACGCCGCAACGGGACCGTGAAGGAATCGTCGTGGACCGGCACAATTCGGCCGAATCCCACGGGACGACCGTTGCGAATGGCGGCGATGACCTGCCAGAAGGACTACGGTTTTCCGTATCAGCCCGTGTCGGACAACGTGCTGAAGCTGGATCCCGATCTGGTGTATTTCTCGGGCGACCAGTTGTACGAAGACCACGGCGGGTTCGGCCTGATTCGCGATCCGGCCGACCGTGCGATCTTGAACTATCTGCGAAAGTACTACATGTTCGGCTGGGCGTTTCGCGACGTGATGAAGGACCGCCCGACACTGTGCATTCCGGACGATCACGATGTCTTTCAGGGCAACATCTGGGGCGAAGGCGGTGCTCCGATGAAGGACATCAGCCAGGGAGCCTCGTCGGTCGGTGGGTATCGCGAGCCCGCTCGAATGGTCAACGTCGTTCACAAGACAAACGCCGCGCATCATCCGGATTATTTCGATCCGACTCCCGTCAAACAAAATATCAGCGTGTACTACGGCGACATGGTTTACGGCGATGTCAGCTTTGCCATCATCGCGGATCGGCAGTGGAAGTCCGGTCCGGAACATGTCGACACCGGCAGCGGGCGAGCAGATCACGTGCTGGACCCGAGCTTCGATACGTCGAAGCTGGACAAGCCGGGGCTGGTCCTGCTGGGAGAACGGCAGGAGCAGTTCCTGCGGCACTGGGTCGACGACTGGCGCGGGCATCGGATGAAGGTGTTGCTAAGCCAGACGGTCTTCGCCGCAGTGGCCACTCATCACGGTGCGTACGACGGCTACCTGAAGGCGGATCTCGATTCCGGCGGCTGGCCTCCGACTGCGCGCAACAACGCGCTTCGCATCATTCGAAGAGGAATGCCGCTGCACATTAACGGCGACCAGCATCTGACATCGCTGGTGCAATACGGAGTCGACCACCAGCGCGACAGCAACTGGAGCTTCTGCGTGCCTGCGATCTCCGCCGGCTATCCCCGCTGGTGGCATCCCGACGAACTTCAGATTCCGCACGACCACCGACCTGCTCACGATTTGCCGAACACGGGAGAATTTCTCGACAGCTTCGGCAACATGGCCTACGTCTATGCTGTCGGGAATCCCGAGGTAGGCACGAAGAAGAACCGCTACGAGCTGGCTCACCAGAAGGGCAGCGGCTTTGGTCTGGTGACGATTGATCCGGACGCCAGAACGTACAAGCTGGAAGCATTTCGGTTTCTGGTCGACGCGACAAAGAACGATCCGGCAAGCCAGTTTCCCGGCTGGCCGGTCGTGCTGCATCAGACAGAAAACCGCGGTGAAAACATGCTGCGGTAGTTTGGCATCTGAAGTTGCGTCATCGCGCTGTCACCGGTTGCGTGTATCGAACAGCACCGGACGGTTCTCTTCGAAGCGTTCCCGTGGCGGCGAAGCTGGTCTCACTGGCGGGAATCTTTGCCGTCCTCGATCCCATTGAGACCAAGCCGGGCGAAACGCACGACTGTAAAAACGGGAAATCGGCGACAACGGGGAAGGATCGGATCGCGGCCGAATCGTCCGGACGCCGACCGCAGTCTCCGAATGGAATCTTTACAGAATCAAAATGAAAAATTGCCGCGAACGTGTAGCATGGAATCTGCCGTTGCAATCGTGGCGGCCAGGTTGTTTGAGTTGACGCGACTTCAAGAAGGAAACGCCGGAACGGATCATTATGGGCATTATTCGCTGTCCTCGCTGCCAGGAACGCTTCGAACTCTTCGAAACGAAATCTCGCGTGGTGCGGCTTCTCTATGGTGTACTCCAGAGACGCTGTGTTCGGTGCTGGCGATGTGGAAAACTGTTCTCGATTTCTCGTCGGCACGGCATTCTGGAGAACCACTGACGCGGCTCAGGCGTTCGAACGGGCATCGCGGAAAACGGTGATCCTCCGGCGCTGCCGTGGTGCAGTGGCGATTTCAACGCTCTTCCGCTTTACCTCATGCGTTTTTCAGCAGCAGTTCGGCAATCTGGACCGCGTTCGTGGCGGCTCCCTTCCGCAGATTGTCTGACACGCACCAGAACGACAGGCCGTTGGGGTGAGACAAGTCGCGCCGGATCCGGCCGATGAAGACGTCATCGCTGCCGTCGCAGTTGGACGGCATCGGGTATTTTCCGGACGCGGTATCGTCCACCACGGTGATTCCCGGAGTCTTTGCGAACAGTTCGCGAGCTTCCGCGACGGACACGGGGCGTTCGGTTTCGACGGTAATGCTTTCGCTGTGGCAGTTGCTGACGGGAATGCGCACGCACGTCGGACAGATCATGATGGAATCGTCCCCGAAGATCTTCCGAGTCTCGTACACCATCTTCAGCTCTTCGCTGGTGTAACCTTCATCCTTCAGGCTGCCGATCTGCGGAATGGCGTTGAAGGCGATCGGATGAGCAAAAACGCGGTACGTGTATTCCGAATTGTTCAAAGCGGCGCGAGTCCCTTCGATCAGATCCGTGCTGCCCTGCACACCGGCTCCGCTGGTCGCCTGGTACGTGCTGACGATGACACGGCGCACGCGGGCCGCATCGTGCAGCGGCTTCATCGCCAGAGCCATCTGCGTTGTGGAACAGTTGGGGCTGGCAATGATTCCCTTTGCGCTCAGTGCCGCCTGAGGATTGATTTCGGGAATCACCAAAGCCACATCGGGCTTCATTCGCCAGTAGCCGGATTCATCAATCACTCTGGCTCCTGCCTTCACGGCGGACGGCAGGAACTCCGCGGCCGTATCGTCCGGCGTGCTGGCGATCACCAGATCGACGCCGAAAAAGCAGTCGTGCGTCAGTTCCTCGACGGTGACAGTCTGCCCGGCAAACGGCAGTGTCTGCCCGGCGCTTCTTGCGGATGCCAGAAATCGCCAGGTCTTCGCAGGGAACTTTCTTTGTTCCAGCAGTTCCCGAATGATGGTTCCGACGGCTCCGGTGGCGCCGACAACAGCAACGGTTTCAAACACGGCAGTTCCTGACTAGGTGTTCCAGCGAAAGTCAATCGGCGGCAGGGGATGCGAACCCGGCGATTTCCTGGCATCCGGCCGGTCAAACGGTGTACACTGCCATCCGCCGGAAGGGAATTGTGCAGACCCGGGACGGGGAAAATACCGTCCGGGCAGGTTTTTTCAATTTCCGTCAGACAAAGATGTTTCCGGATTTACTCGTAAGGGTCGGCGGTGTCTTCGGATTCAAGAACAGAATTCCATGCGGCGTTTCAGGCGATCATCGCTGTCCTGAACAGCGACACCAATGACGCTCTGGGACGGCTGTTTGATCTGACGGCATCGCGACTGGTGCGGCTGGCGCTGACCGTCACGGGCAGTCAGCCGGATGCGGAAGATGCCGTTCAGGGAGCGTTCTCACGGATCGCTCGAAAACCGAAACTGCTTGCCAAAGCCGACACGCCGTGGCCGTACCTGATCCGCACAGTTCGAAACGAATCTCTCAGAATTGTCCAGAAACGCCGCCACGTCCGAATGGGAGACCTGGACACCGCGGGTTCGCAGCAAACCCCGGAATCAGTTTTCCATCAGGAAGAAACGGCGGAACGAGTGCGGCGAATTCTCGCAACTCTGCCGAAACCACAATACGACGTTGTTATTCTTAAGCACTGGGAGGACCTGACCTTTGCCGAGATCGCGGACGTTCTGGGCAAGTCCCAGAACACAGTTGCCAGCCGCTATCGCTACGCAATGGAAAAGCTCCAGAGAAGCCTTGAACCCCTGGTGAATGATCGCCAGGCGGACCTGCCGACTCGCCCGATTCTTCCCGAAAAAACTCCCGCATCATGACCCGCCCAGATCGCAATCTTCCAGAACCTTCGCTGCCGGAATACGGCCTGATTCGCGACGCCGCGCCGACGGTCCGGCTGTCCAGCGGGTTTCGTGACCGCGTGCTGACCGAATGCGATGCGAACATCCGTGTTGCGCGGCGCGCATTTTGGCGCAAGGTGGTGCTGACGTCGGCCGGCGTGTGTTGTGGAAGTCTGCTTCTGTGGATCGCCGCCTACCAGGTTTCGCAGCCGATCGTGAGCGTACCGTCGACGCCCGCCCCGTCGTCGAATGCTCCGCAACATCCGCCGACCGGAAACTATAATTCCGGATATCCGGAGCCCGGCAGTCTGGGACCGCAACCGGACTCACCCGGTCTGGCGGTTGGCTCCCCGCGTCCCGTTCCAAAGACAGATCTGCAGCAGATGGATCAGATGATGGACGACCTCAAGAACCGGACTCGGCAAATGTTTGACGCCGGCATGCTGCCGGATTTCTAGAGCTCCGTCAGCCCCGAATTGACGAGTCGTGTGGCACTGGTTGCGCCAGTGCGACCGTCAGGGCGACTTCATCGCGGAGACCACTGGCACACCCGGTTCCCAGTTGTCGAAACATGCTGGCCAAAGCACCAGAGCTTTGGAACGCCCGTGAATTAGGCGTGCGCCAGATGAGAATCGACCCGCCGGGCACAAGTGTCCTGTCCATCGTAAATTGATGTGTGCCACGGGCTGTGCCAGTGCTCTGTGCTCCGGAACACACTGGCACAGCCAGTGGCACTCGACCCACCCATCCACGCCTGACATAGCACTAGCCCCGGTTCTCTGTGAACACAACCGCGGCCAGCGCCGTGCGGCTCGCGGGCGGGTAAACAAATCACCTGCCGCTCCATTTATCTGTTTGCGTTACGCAGTCTGGCTGTCTGCGTCGAACAAGTTCACATAACCGAAGCGCGCTGCCGCCATCTTTCTGCGTTGCCGGCCGTCGAATTTCGAGCGGAAATCTCCGCCCAGTCGGCATGATCGGCACGATGTCGAACTGTCCGCGTCCGGCTGGCGAGTTTCGTTCATGATCCGTTCGCCGTCGGCCGAAGTCGATAAGGCGGCGGTCTTCGGCGGATTTCGCCGGTTGCCGCAGGGCAGGAATCGCCTTTTCAGCATCAAGTTGGTTTTGCATGCACCCCGATCGCAAAGTCGGATTTGCGATGGGCATCCTTCTGGCGGGAATTGTGGCAGCGCTGTTCTTTCGGAATGAGCCGCTGCTGATCGAAGAGATGCCTTCCGTAAACCGCGAACGCGAACTCAATGAGCGGCTCCGCGAACGCGATGTCGCTGTCTATCTGAATGACGACGCCGATCGCGAACCGGGCGCGGCTGCCCCCGATCGTGACTCCGCGGATCGTCATGACTGGACGCTGCGCGAGTTCTTCGATGAACTGGAGGAACGCAATACAGGCGTGCCGGTACCTGTCGGTCGCCAACCCCTTGCGCCGGCTGCTGAGCTGACGGATGTTGGTCGCAGCACGGAATCGCGGTTCGTGCCACCGACGATCGAAATGGCAGCCACAGATACTGTCGCGGCAAAGCAGGATGTCAGCCAGGCGACGGCGCTGGAGGCGATGGAAGAACTGGCCGGCAGGATTTCGACCGGGTCTTCCGGGAACGCGGCAGAACAGCCCGCTGCGACGGCGCCGCCGGTGGACTACGACGAATACACCGTTCAATACGGCGACACGCTGTCGGGGATCGCCGAACGATTCATGGGATCGCAGCAGAAGTATCAGGAGCTGTTCGAAGCCAACCGCGATCGTCTGCCCAGCGCCGATCGACTGCAGGTCGGCAAGGCGATCCGAATTCCCAGGACGATGCAGTAACGGGTTCTCCGCATTCCGGACGCGGCATTCCACACGCGACGCAGGTTTCGGTCGGAGCGCCGACAGAACCTCGCTGGTCGCACGACGCCCCGTTCAGATGACCAGTCGCCCCGATCATTGACGGCGCAAAAAAAACAACCGAAGGGGAGTGGCCCGCGGCTCCCCTCCGGCTGAACTGCAACAGTGCTTCTGTAAATCTGCTTTCCCGGCTGCAATCCGCCACGAAATCCCGGAAATCAGAGAATGATCTCGAATTTCTCCGCCCCAATACGGGAATCCCCCCAATCAAAATCGCCCGACCGGCCGCTGACCGTCTCGAATGAGTCTACGTCAAAACCCGTAGTTGAACGCAATGGCATTTTCCGGTTTTGCATCGGCGGTAGCTCAGTGGCACGCACCACTCGCGTCGACGGAGTTGCGGACGCGTGCATTCCGGAACGCGACGGCACTACGCCGTCGCTGACATCTGGTGCTGTTCGATCAGATTCGCCAGCATCCTGCGAAGGCGATTCATTCCCAATAACGCGAAAGCATGCACAGGGTCCGTGATCCGATTTGTCATGGATGCGACTCGGGAATTGGCGAAGGCCAGAATGTACCTCTGCAGTCCTTCGCTGAGTGAAATTTCCGCGCGCAGCTTCTGAAGATCCAGGTCGTCATCGTCCAGCAGCAACTGCAGCCGCTGAAGTTCGTAACGGTTTGGCAGCTCAAACAAATGCGGCGCTGGCGGCGGGGTATGGTGGCGGTCCATCCGGATTCTGCGACCGGATCTCAAAGCCTGTTCGATCGAATCAGCCATAACTTCGCTCCCGGACGGGATGTGTGCCGAAGGCTGGAAGCCAGCGTTCGGGCCGATCAGGAATCACATTTCAAGCCAGGACGGTATGCGGTCACTGAAGGAAATTCAGCAGATTCTGAGCCTGCAGGCGGGTCACGCTGGCCATCGTGTACTGTTGCAGGTTCAGCAGTTCCTGAAGATTCAGCGCAGCCTGAGCGATATCCGCGGAGGTCAGGTCGCCGTGGTCAGCTCGGGCGTTCAACTGCAGATCTTCTGTTCTCAGCGTCAGGCGGTTGAGCTGTTCCAGTCCGACCGACTGAGTTCCGATTTCATCCAGCAGGTGTTCTTCAATCCGTTCGATATCGCTCAGTCGGTGGTTGAGCGATTCTGAAAGTTCCGCTTCGGTCAATCCTCGCGTGTTCAGCATGTCGTCGCGAAGGGCCTGCAGAGCCTGGAACGCGTCTGCCGTGCCGGGAAATTCCACGGTATTGGTTCCCGCGCGGGTAACGGCGCTGGTGTCCACGTGCAGCAGGCCGCCGTCCCGACTGTCGATGACCGACTGATCGGGCGTGAATGTAATGGCCTGAGTCGTCTGCCCTCCGTCCAGCGACAGCGTCCCGTCGGCGGCGATGTTCACACTTCCGGAGAAGCCTGCGGCGATCGATGTGGTGTCCACATAAACGACTTCGCCGTCCGGTCCGGTAATCAGCAAATCGGTGTCGGTGTTCGAAAACGTGACCGGTACGCCGCCGTTCAGCGAAATTGTCCCGGACGCGCCGGTGCCGCTTGTATCGTCGATCTGCAACTGATGAGTCCCGACGGCTCCCAGAATAGTGTCGCCGACGACGGAGCTGCTGCCGGCGGCGACACCGGATGCTCCCTGGTACGTCGTCAGCGTGTGCGTCACCTGCAGTTTTCGAACTCCCGTGGCCGTGTCAGTTCCCGCCGATGGCGGCTCCCGTCGTGCCCTCAATAACAGACGGCTGTCGACTGGCTGGCTGGAAGATTCGGTCTCCCGACACCAGCGAGTCGCGAGTAATGTCGTTTGAAAGATACAGCGATGTGGCTGACGGCGTGCCGTTGTAGGTCACGCCGGTTCCGTCATTGCTGACCGTAAACGGCCGGATGTCGGTGGCGGTACCGCTGAACAGAAAGCCTGATTCATCCGTGGAATTGGCGACGCTGACAAGCTGATCCAGGATCCCCTGAACTTCCGCCGCAAACACATCCCGTTCCGATGAATCCAGCGATTGCCTGGCCGACAGCGCCAGTTCGCGGGCTCGAACGTAAAGCTGGTGGGCCTCCCGCAACTGTACGTGAGCCTGGCTGAGTCGCGATTCGGCGTGCTGCATTGCCGCCAGTTGCGATTCCAGCCGCGACAATCCGTCCTGCTGAATCAGACTCTTGCGAACCGCGATCGGGTCGTCCGACGGCCGCTGCAGGCGCAGTCCCGTTGAAAGCTGCTGCTGAGTCTTCTGCAGATCAGCCGTCTGCTGCTGTAAATGCCGCAGCGCGATTGCGGCTGACTGTCCCTGAGTAACACGAAAAAGCATGTGCCTGATTCTCTAACTTCTGTCCCGGCATCCGCGTGGAATTGTCAGAAGCCAAACCGGTGGCTCACGCGACCGGCTCATTGTCTGTCGGCCCGCCGGGCATAAATCGCAATCGAACAAACACTTCCATTTCCCCGACGGCCCGGGATTCCGGAGAGCCGTCGTCCGGTGCCCGTGGCCAGCGTGTCTTCATGTGTGGCACTGGTTGTGTCAGTGCTCTGCAACCTTGAACACACTGGCACAGCCAGTGGCACACATCAAAATACGATGGTCAATTCACTAGCCTCCGATTCTCAACACTTCCTGAATCGTCTGGTCAACGGTTGTCAGAAACCGTGCAGCCGCCTGAAACGCTTTTTCGACTTCCAGCATGGCCAGAAGTTCTTCATTCGGATCGACACCGGACAGCGCATCGCGATCGGCCTGCAGTCGCTGACCGAACGAATCGAGTTGCGAAAGCTGATTCTGTGCGTCCTGCACATCAAGACCGGATTCCGCGGTGATGTCGGCCAGAGTTTCCACAAACGTCCGGTTGTTCAGCGACGCGAATCTTGCGTTTCGCAGTTCGGCCATAGCGGCGGCATTGACGGACTCCCCGCTGAATTCCGTCTTCGCCAGAGCCAGCAGCGACGGGTTCCTCTGCAGATCGGAACGCACGCCCAGATTCCCCGGCGACGATCCCGTGAACAGCGAATTGATGCCCAGCGCGGACAGCAGCCCCGGTTCATCGGCGTTTGCCGTTGTGAGCACCGAAAACGTATCTGTCGCCGCAATCGTGCCCGGCCCGAACTGCAGCGAAACACCATCGGCGATCTCCAGCGGAGTGCCCGCTTCGTAGGTGCTGCCGATATCCAGTGTCGCGATGAGGTCTCCCGCCTGATTTCTCACCTCGGCGGTCAGTCCGTCCGTCACGCCGACCGATCCGGCGCCGGAGAACGTAACGGTCCAGTTGTCATTGGCGACACCGGTGTACCGCCCGCTGAATTCCGGCTGAGCGGTTCCGGCAAAGGCAGTCAGATCGGGGACCTGATCGACACGGCCTGCAAATTCAATCAGTTGCTGCGCTTCACCGCCGATCAGCAGTTGCCCCTGATTCGGTTCGATCGCCGCGACCACGCCGGGCAATGCATCCAGCCGGCTTGCCAGGTCGCTGAGTGAATCAACCGCCGGATCAACGGCGATGCGATGAGTTGTCCGCAGTCCGGTGACAGTATCGGTGACGGAAATCGTCAGATCGCCTGCCGTTATGGGAAACGCCAGGCCGCTTTGTGACAGCGGCACGTTGACGTCATCCACGCCGCGTGAGCCCGTCAGAGAACGGAATCCGCCGGCGTCGTTCAGTCCCGTGGCGTGAAGCTGGTCAATGGATCGCACGATTTCGGTCGCAAGTGTCGCCAGTTCGTCGCGAGTCCTCGGGATGATTTCATTGACCGATTCCAGCAGTCCGCGGATTCGTCCCGAAGCCAGCGGTACCGCAGTGTTGCTGTCTTCCAGAAACACACCCAGACGACCATCGGCGCCTTCGCGCGCGGTCAGTCGGGCCGGATTGGTGCCGACAACGATGGCTCCGTGATCAATCACCAGCAGTTCGCGTCCGCTGGATGTCGTCTGGACTTCGGCGTCGACCCAGTCAGACAGCTGGCTGACGATCTGATCGCGGCGGTCCAGCAGATCGTTAGGCTGGTCGCCCCGCAAACGAGAGGTCTGGATGCGCTGATTCAGTTCGGCGATCTGTCGGATCAGGCCGTTCACTGCCGAAACACTGTGCGTAACTTCCTGACCGGCATCGATTGATAGCTGCCGCAGTGAATCGTCAAGAAAATTGAATTCCTGAGTCAACTGTTCGGCGGCAGACAGAAACTCGCTGCGGACAGCCTGGATTTCGGGATTGTTGGCGAGAGCTTCCAGCCGATTGAACAGACCTGACACGTGCGCATGAACCGAATTGTCGCCCGGTGTCAGCAGCGCCTCGATGCGCTGAGCCGTCGCCAGTTCCTGTTCGACCCAGCCGATCAGCGCGGAGTTGCGTCCGATGGCTTCAGCCGTGGCCTGATTGCGCAACCGGGAAATCGATTCGACTTCAACGCCGGAACCGATCAACAGACCGTCCTGATTCAGCGGCAGCCGGTCCGCCAGATTGACTCGCTGCCGGTGATATCCGGGTGTCGACGCGTTGGCGATGTTGTTTCCCAGCACCGCCAGCGTCTGCTGGTGTGAACGAAGTGCCGAAAGTCCGATGTCGAAGGAACGCATTGGGCCGTGTGCGGGAAAAGGAGTGCGGGAAGTCAAATATCCGAAGTCGCGGGCTGCGGCTGTCGGCGGGATTCCGGGTGTGGTTTTCGTGTCAGGTCAATCGTCAGGACGTTGCTCCGAACCGCAGCGAAGCCTGCTGAACAGTACGACGACCGGATGCGTCGTATCGCTCCGAATCACGTTCGCCGCCGAGCAGTTGGTAGATCAGAAAATTCAGGTGACGTTCCTCGGAAAGGATCCAGTCAACGGTTGCGATCTGTCGCTGCACCTGTCGAGCGACTCGCTGCAGCCTGCGTCGCGCTCCCGCCAGGACTCCCGCGTGTTCCGCGGGCAATGCGGCGATGATGACTGACAGCGTAATTGCATCCACCGGAATGCGCAGCGACGCGCTGGCTTCATCCAGCAGCAGCTCGCGGTCGTCGTGCAGCCGCTCGGACAGCGTGCCGGACGCGTCCAGGCGAGCCTTCAGCCGGCGTCGATCCATCTGCGACAGCGGCTGAGTCGCCAGGTCGTGAAGCAGACTGCGAAACGCCAGCAGCGCGGCTTCCTGGGCTTCCAGGTGAGCCACCAGGCGGCGAAACAGGTCGTGGCGATGAACCGGCCGATCACTGACCGGAGAGCGATATGCCATGAGAATAGGCCTCCCGAGCCTGCTGGTTGCGCGCCGCTTCCAGCGCGGCACTGACGGACATGGATGTACGTTCCGAACCGCCGCCGGATGCGGTCCCCGCGGAATGAAAAATCCGGCTGAGTCCGATTCCGCCGCTGGCCGCGATGTGCTCACCCATGAACGAATCGAACATTCCTCCGAATGTATCGCTGGCGTCACCGGCGAACAGACCGTCTCCCGAAACGGACTTCCGCATTTCCTTCAGCATCATCGAGACAAACAGCGCCTCGAAGTCGCGAGCCGCCTGCTGTTCGCGGCTGACGGCCGGTTCGATTTCCGAAGTTCCGGACAGGCCGGAAGTGGTCCCTGGATTGATGATCGAATTCATGGTTTCGCCCATGCTGCTTTGTTATTGAATGATCAGTTCCGCATGCAGCGCGCCACTTTCCTTCAGCATCTGGAAGATGGAACTCAGGTCGCGCGGTGTGACTCCCAAAGCGTTCAGTGATGCCGCAAGGTCCGCGACGGTGGCCGGTTCGTTCAGGACATTCACAGCGCCGCCCTGCTCCGTAACGTCCACCTGCGTGCGCGGAACGACCGTGGTTTCACCCTGTGACAAAGGCGCCGGCTGTGAGACTTCCGGCGATTCCATCGTGGACACGATCAGGTTGCCATGCGTGATGGCGACACTGGAAAGACGGACGTTTTCCGTGAACACAATTGTTCCGGTACGCTCGTTGATCGTGACCTTCGCTCCGACGTCCGGCGTGACCGTCAGTGCCTGGCAGCGCGCCACAAATTCGTACGGCGCGTCGAAATCGTCGTAAGGAATATGAACGGCGATCTTTGCGGGATCCTGCATTTCCGCCGCGGAGGGTGAAAGCGAATTGATCGCCTGAGTAATCCGGCGAGCGGTTTCGTATTCGGGCCTTCTGAGCAACAGGTGGAAGCAGCCGTCCGTGAAAATCGTCGAAGGCACTTCACGTTCCACGATGCCTCCGTCCGGAATCCGTCCCGTGGTGGGATGATTCTTCACGACGCCTGCCGCCTGGCCGCCGAAGTTTCCGCCGTTCAGGGAAATCGGTCCGGACGCGAGCACATACACTTCCCCGTCGACTCCCGTCAGTTCCGCGCCGATGAGATAACCGCCGGTCAGACTGGCCGCGTCATCATACGCGGACACGGTGACATCGATCGTCTGACCCTTCTTCGCGTGCGGCGGCAGCCTCGCGGAAACAATCACGACCGACAGGTTGTCCGTTTTCTCGCGAGCCTGACGAATCAACTGCCGCACCTGCGGTTCCGAACGCAGGCCGAGTCGCTGCAGCAGTTCAATCGCTATTCGCTTTGTGGATTCGCTGCTGCCGCCGGTCCCCGCCAGGCCGCTGACGAGTCCGTACGCCACCAACTGGTTTGGGTGTTCTCCCGCCAGTTGTGTGATGTCCTTGATGCGCACGACCGGCCCCGAGACCGGACGCGTCACCTGCTGAGCCCGCGCATCGCAGAACGGCACGGCCAGAAGCGTGAACAGCAGCAATCGTGCAACAGAAACGGAACAATGCATCGGAATCAAAATTCGTCAGGGCCGTGCACAGGGGACGGCTGTGGAATTGAGTTCATTCGATTCGGCGGGTCACACGACCGGCTGTCGTCGAATGTGTGTCCATCGGCTGGCTGCCGGGTCAGAAGGGCCAGATCTTGTTGATTCCGCGACCGAGCCAGCCCTGGCGAGTGAAGCGTCGTTCGGCACCGTCGCTTTCGTAGGCGGTCTGCATGTTGGCGATGTATTGGGACGCGACTGTGTTGTCCGGCCCGATGTCGATGGCTCGCACCGCTCCGGTGACTCGCAGTGTTCTGGCTTCACCTTCGATGATGATGCGGCGGTGTCCGGACAGCAGCAGGTTTCCGTTAGGCATCACGCCGACAACCATCACGGTCATGCGGTCGGTGATGGCTCGTGAATTCGAATAGCTGGCTTCGCCGGAAAACTTGCGGTCGGTGTCCTTGTTCAGGTTCAGACTGCCGTTGGCCGAACTGGTTCCCAGGTCGCCTCCCGTGGAACTGGCAATGTCGAACACACCGGAAGCCGAAGTGGCTTTCGTCAGAGCCTTGTCTTCACGGTTGTCCACTTCCGTCGATTCGCTGACAACGATCGTCAGCAGATCGCCGACGCGCCGCGCGCGGGAATCGTGAAACAGGTACGCTCGCTGAGGATTCCGCTGTTCCCACAGCGAATCAGCGCGGCATTCCATCGAAGTGCCGCAGCACACTGACGCCAGCAGCATCAGGCACGCGCGGCCGTTTCCGTGCGGTCCGGTCATCTGATTGTCCCCCTGAACATTCCGCTCGCACGACTGACCGGCAGGCGGTCCGCCGTTCGGCGGCTAACGCAACTGAATTTCCACATGTCCGGCCGATGTCACCCGACCGGGAATCACGCGGTTCGATTCCAGGTTCTTCACCTGAATCACATCGCCCACTCGTCCCGGCTGCATCGCCTCAGCCGCTCTGAGAGTCACGCGGGCGATGCCGCAGGACGCGGTCACCTGCACTCGATCGCGGGCCTTCACGACGATCGGTCGCTGCTCGGGCGCAGGTTCGTGCAGGTCCTTCAATGACAGAATCTCACCGGGCTGCACGGACCGCCGCGGACGGTGGCCGATGACCTGCGAGTCATCCGGTTCGTCTTCGTTGGTGGCAAGAAACCGGTTTTCAAACTGAACGTCCGACGAGGTCAGCACCTGATCCCGGCGGAACGACACTTTCGCAACAGCCACGCGCTGGCGCCGCAGGATGTCGACTTTGGCACTGCGAGTCGCCACCAGAGTGCGGTCCTTCCAGAGCCGCACGGTCATGCTGGATTGCCCCGGTTCGGTGCGAATCGGCGGGAGCACTTCGGCTCGCAGTCCGGTCTGTTCCTGAATGTTTCGCGGCAGCACCTGCATAAACGGCGACGTCAGCCGCACGCGCAGTTCGTCGGGTTCCGCGCCGAACACCGTCTGCACCGTCGACAAAGCGGCCAGTTCGATATCAACGTCCGTCAGCGGCTGCGCTTCGCGATAGGAAATTGTGATCGTCGGCGGTCCATCCACAACCAGGCGGTCTGCCTGCCAGCCGGCCAGCAGCAGTCGAATCCGCACAAACGACGTTGACAGCGTTTTGGACGTTTCGTCGTCCTTCAGCGAAGCAACATCGACGGCGCCGATCTGTGCGGCGATGCGAGCATCGCGGCACCGAATTGTCGCGACGTGCTGAAGCTGCACGTCGCGCGCCGTGACGGTCGTCTCCGCATTCAGCCGAACGGAAATGCCTTCGCCGGCACCTGCGGTCGTCTGAGCGTTCACGCTTCGCGAAACATGGATTCCGGCAAACAACAGTGCGGCGATTGGAAGGATCGTGTGAACTCGGTGGCGCATGGTCATTTACCTCACGATGTTCGCTGAGGTGGACAGCATCTCGTCGCCGGCACGAATGGCTCGTGAGTTGATCTCGTAGGCTCGCTGTGCGGAGATCAGCGAAATCAGTTCGGTCACGACTTCAACGTTGGAGTTCTCGATGAAGTTCTGACGCAGCAGACCAAATCCGTTCAGGCCACCGGTGCCCGGTACCGCGACACCCGACGCGGCCGTCGCCGCAAACAGGTTGGCTCCTTCGCTGGACAGTCCGGCGGGATTCGGAAACGTGAAGATCTGAATCGGTCCGAACGATGCCGATGATCCATCCGCCGTCGTGCCGGAAATGGTGCCGTCGGTGCCGATCGTGATCTTGGAAATATCGATGCCCTGAGGAACCGTGATCGCCGGGTCAAGCGGAAATCCGTCGGCGTTGACCAACTGCCGCTGATCGTTGAGTTTCAGGTTTCCGGCGCGGGTGTATTTCGGCGTGCCGCCTTCCGCCTGGACCTGCAGGAAACCGTCGCCTTCAATGGCCACGTCCAGCGGGTTTCCGGTTTGTTCCAGAGTTCCCTGATTGAAGTGTTTGGTGGTCGCAACGGCTCGCACACCGTTTCCGATCTGCAGCCCGGTGGGCGACACCAGTTGCTGCGAAATTGCGGTTCCCGGCTGCCGAGTGGTGTTGTAGATCAGGTCGGCAAAGTCCAGCCGGCTGCGTCGAAAACCGGTGGTGTTCACGTTCGCCAGATTGTTGGCGGTGTTATCGATCAGAAGTTCCTGCGCCTTCATTCCGGTGGCGCTGGTATACAGTGCTCGCAGCATGTCAGTGTTCCTCCCCTGTTGCCCCCCACTTCGTTCACGCGATGAGAACGCAGCGGCGCAATTCTTTGCCCGTCGCTTCCGCCGGCCTGATTTCCGTCGACTCGCCGCCGGCTCAGGCTGCGCGCGAGTGAATCTCAACATCACCGTCCTACTGCACTCTGGTTCGTTTCTGAATGGACTCGTCCATCGCGTTCATCGCCTTCTGCGCCGCTTCGTACTGCCTCGATCCCACCATGATGCTGATCAGTTCGTCAATCGCCTGAACGTTCGACTGCTCAAGAAAGCCCTGCACGATCTGTGCGTTCGCGGGCTGCACCTGAGCGTTCGGCGGAGCGCTGAACAGGGAGACTCCCGCCGGCAGCAGCACCGACAGATCATCGAACGATGCCAGTTGAAGCTGGCCGATTACCTCTGTGCCTGACAGAACTTCTCCGCTGGCTGAAACCTGAATGGATTCCGAGGAAACTCCGTTCGGCAGGTTCAGCGGTCCGCCTTCGCCAAGAACCGGCAACTGGTCGACCGTCACCAACTGCCCGTCTCCGTTCACATGAAATCCGCCGTTGCGCGTGTACAGCGGACCATCGGGCCCCTGAACGACAAAGAAGCCGTCGCCCTGCAGCGCAACGTCCAGCGCCCGTCCCGTCTGCTGCAGCGGCCCCTGTCGAAAGTCCACCGACAGGCTGGCGTCGCTCAAACGTGCCGCGGCCTCATCGCGAGCCGACGATCCTGGCCTGGGATTCAGCACCGATTCGAACGCGACTTCCCCGACTACGCGACGACGAAAACCTGGCTGATGAGCGTGCGCAAGATTGTCCGCGGACGTTTCGTGTCGCAGCGATGCGGCGTCCATCGCCGAAGCCGCGCTGTAGAGTCCCGAAAGCATGAGTCTCCGCTCCGATTCTGAGTTCGTGTATTCGTCAACATCGGAATAACCGGACATGCAGGATGCCACCAGTTTCGGCACATCCGCCCGGTTACGGGTTAATCCCCGGCGATTCCGAGCGACGCGCGGCGCAGGTGAAGAGCGGCCGATTCAGCAAGGTTGACCCGGTGATTCTCTGACTGCTGAACGGCTGCGTGTTTTCCCGCAGTTGGCAGTGAAACCCCTGAATCGGCGGGAGTCTCACTTCGCGGCGGCACGATCTTCAGAGCAGTACGACCGGTGCGACCGCTGCAATCGTCACAATCGAACCCGCTGCGGTCGATTCAGACAATGCGGAACTGTGCCATCCGTCCGCGCGAACCGTTGCGGCCGGGGCACAGGCATCAGGGACGGCTCAGGAGTTTCAGGTCATGGCAGACGCAGAAGACAACGACGGCGAAAGCGCAGAAAGCAGCCCGCCCGCAAAAGGCGGAGTCCTGCCCTACATCATCGTGGGAATTCTGTGCACGGCCGGAGGACTGGCCGTGCCGCTGCTGATTCCCGCGAAGGCCACCACCGGTGACACGGCCGAACAGGTTAAGCCTCCATACGAACTTCCGTCTCCGGAAGACACCAAGTTTGTGTCGTTCGGAGCCGTCTCGGTGAATCTCGACGAAGGCCGCCTGAGCCGCTATCTGCAGGTCAGCATCACACTGCAGGTGGCCAAGGATCAGGAACTGGAACTGACCAAGATGCTGGAAACTCAAAAAGCGCCGCTGACGAGCTGGCTGATTGCTCATCTGTCGGACAAGACGCTGGACGAAGTCCGCGGTGCCGCCGGTCAGAACCGTCTGCGCCGGGAAATTCGCGACCAGTTCAACACGATTCTTTATCCCGACGGCTACGACCGCATCTACGACGTGCTGTTTGACAACTACGCCATTCAATGATGACCACGACACCCGCGTTCTCCAATTGCGATTTCAGCGAACCACGCCGTCTGACGGGCGGAGCCAACCGGGCTCTGAAGTCCTGGCAGACCAGTGTGTGCGCGCTGCTGCTGGAAAACTGGCAGGGCCTTCTCGGCAGCAATCTGCAGATCGCTCTGGGCAGAATCGATTCGGCCACCGCCACCAGGGCGATCCGCGCCCTGCCGGATCCCGGCTTCGCGGCGCGTCTGACGATTGGCGCCAGCCGGTTCGATTCGCTGTTTGTGTTCTCCGCCAGAATGGTACTGACACTGCTGCACGACATGCTGGGCACGCAGACGGAAGACTGGCCGGAAATTCGTCCGATGACCGCCGTCGAAACTTCCATGGTGGAACTGCTGTTCGGCGAAGTGGCACGGTCGATCGGTCAGGCATGGCCGGAAGTTCAGCCGCTGGAATGCGAACTTCACAGCGTCATCTCCCGGCCGATCCGCTGCCGGCTGTACGGACCCGACGACATTCTGGTCAGAACTCGCATCACCATGACCACGGCCTTCGGTGAAGAAGAAGCGATCTGGCTGATGCCGCAGACCGGTCTGGATTCGATCGGCATTCGCGATTCGACCGGTCTGGCGGGCGAACACGATACTCCGCTGCCCGCGCCGCAGCTTAAGGCACTGGCAAAGCTGATGCCGGCCCAGCTTGTTGTGTCACTGGGGCGAGCCACGCTGACGCTGGCCGAGATGAACAGCCTGAAGGTCGGCGATTATCTGCCGCTGGATCAGGCCGTTTACCAGCCGCTGGAAGCTCGCGTTGACGGCCGGCTGCAGTGGATCGGAAACCCGTGTCGCCTGGGCGGACGACAGGGATTTCAGATCATCGCGGCCAACAACGGTTGAAAGGGAAGCAAGATGGACGAAGCCAAAACAGCCGCAACGGAAACCGCCGAAGATCCCGCCGCGCAGGTCAGCAGTCAGGGAGAAGGTCATACTCCCGAAGTTCATCCGGCGGAATTCCCGGAAGCCAGTCGCACCCGATCGAAGGCGTCGCTGCCGCTGGAACGATTCTCCGACGTTCAGGTGGAGATCTCCGTCGAAATCGGCCGCGTCACGATGTCCATCGGAGAACTGCTGCAGCTTGGACAGGGCTCCGTCGTGGAACTCGACCGCGACCTGAACGAACCTGTCTCCGTGATGGCTCAGGGAGTCCGCATCGCCAGTGGTGAAGTGGTTGTGATCGACGATCGGTTTGCCGTTCGAATCACCGAAATCACGTCGTCGGACACAACCCTGCGGCGGGAAGGCGGTGTGCTGGAGTCTGCGTCATGACACCGCCGGAAAACGCCGCAGCGATTCGTTCAGCGGTCCGCGACGCGACACCGGCCATCGCGCTGCGCTCGAACAAATTCGCCTGGCGACATGTTTCACAAGCCGTCGCACTGATGCTGGTCGCGATCGTACTCGCTTCGCGCGCGTCGGTGTGTTCGGGACACCAGGCGGCGGAACGACACCCGTCACACATGATTTCCGCGCGGCAGGATTCTTCCGCGAATTCTGCACTGAGGAATGCTTCAGCGGAGACCGCGTCACTGGCGACCGCGTCACTGGCGACGGACGGCGACAATGCATCACCATTCATCGATCTTCGGCAGCAGCCGGTTCAGACGAAAGCAGCAGCGTCCTCCGCGACGCCGGAAATCAACAGCGACCTGTTCGTGGGACTCGGTGTCTGGACGGTAATCGTGCTGTGTCTTTGCGTGCTGACCGTTCTGGGAATCCGCCAGTGGCAGCGCGGACGAGGAATGCTGCCGGCGGGCAACAGCAATTCGCGAGTCCTGGAAACGGTGTCGCTGGGCCCGAATCGCATGGTTTCGCTGGTGTCTCTGGGCGACGTGCGAGCGATCGTGGGCTGCGACGCCGCCGGCATCCGCAGCATCGTGCTGGCACCGCCGCGGTTTGAAGAGGAAATCGAAGCTGCGGATCAGAGCATCGAAACAACATAAAGGAAACGTCCGCGCAGGATTCGTTGGCGCGAAACCTGCCGCATCGAACGGGAATAGATCCGGTCTGCCGGTTTCGCGTCGACCGGATGCCGTTTTCCGAAATCAGTGATCAACAGGAACCGGAATGGATTCCGCTTCGACATTGCAGCAGGTTCTGGAATCCAATGGATTTCAGGGACTGTCACCACAACTGAAGGTCGCTCTGTTTCTGGGCGGCATGGCGCTGATTTCGTCGGCGCTGGTGACCATGACGGCGTTTACGCGCATTGTCATCGTGCTGTCGTTCGTGCGCCGTGCTATTGCGACTCAGGAAATTCCGCCGACGCAGGTCATTCTGGGACTGTCACTGTTTCTGACGCTGTTCGTGATGGGACCGACGATGTCGCAGATTGAACAGGATGCGATCCGGCCCTATCTGGAAGATCGCATCACCGGCGACGCGGCCTTCGAAAACGGTTCCGCGGCTCTGCAGCAGTTCATGCTGAGGCAAACCCGCAAAGCCGACATCGCGCTGTTTGCCAGCATGGCACAGATCGAATCCATCTCCACGCCTCAGGACACGCCCATTCGAGTCCTGATTCCCGCGTATGTCATCAGTGAACTGAAAACCGCGTTCATCATGGGGTTCTGTCTGTACCTGCCGTTCATGCTGATCGACCTGGTCGTGTCCGTGATTCTGATGTCGCTCGGAATGATGATGATGCCGCCGATGGTGATATCCACGCCGTTCAAGATCCTGTTGTTTGTCATGGTCGACGGCTGGCAGTTGATCGCCAAAGTGCTGAGCATGAGTTTTCACTGACGCCCGGCTAAGAACCCCTGACAAAACCTCCAAGGCCGCAGGTTTTGTTAGGGGTTCTAAGTCCGGTGACAGGGTCCCGCCGGTTCCGCACTGAGTCTGATTCCCGTTCATTCGTTTGATTGTCTGACTTTCATCGTTGGCTTCTGCCCGCATGGCTGAATCGAAACCACTGCCGAAGACAAACTGGCTGCAGCAGAGCGAGACTCTGTTGTCAGGAGGGATGCTTGTCGGCCTGGTGGTCATGCTGGTTCCGCTGCCGCCGTGGCTGCTGGATGTGCTGCTGGCCGGCAATCTGGGAACGACGACGCTGCTGCTGCTGGTGACTCTGGGAACGAAAAAAGCTCTGGAGCTGAGCGTCTTTCCGTCGCTGCTGCTGTTGCTGACGCTGTACCGTCTGTCGCTGAACGTTGCCACAACGCGACTGATTCTGCTGGACGGCAATGCCGGGCATATCGTGACAGCGTTCGGAAACTACGTTGTCGGCGGACAACTGGTGGTCGGCCTGGTGATCTTTCTGATTCTGGTCACGATTCAGTTCATGGTGATCACCAAGGGTGCCAGCCGCGTTTCGGAAGTCGCCGCAAGGTTTACTCTGGACGCGATGCCCGGCAAGCAGATGGCCATCGACGCCGAACTGAATTCCGGTCAGATCGACGGCCGCGAAGCTCGCCGTCGCCGCGATGAATTGTCGCAGGAGACTGAGTTCTACGGAGCGATGGACGGTGCCAGCAAGTTCGTTCGCGGTGACGCCGTGGCCGGCCTGATTATCACGGCCGTCAACCTGATCGGCGGTGTAATCATCGGCGTCGGCAACGGCCTGTCGTTTCTGGAATCGATCAAGACGTATTCGATCCTGACCGTGGGCGACGGGCTGGTGTCGCAGATTCCCGCGTTGATAATCGCCACCACCGCCGGCGTGCTGGTGACAAAAACCACGTCCGACGAAAGTCTGGGCGACGAAATTCGCGGCCAGATGCTGAAAAGCGATCGGCCGATCTGGGTCGGGGCAGCCATTCTGTCCGTGATCGCTCTGATGCCGGGCCTGCCGAAGATGCCGTTTCTGGGCGTCGCCGGCGGATTGCTGTTGCTGCTCACGCGAAAAAAACCGGCCGAAACTCAGGACACACCCGGAGACAAAAAGCCGGCACCGGCTCCGGAAGAAATCGATGAGACTCACCAACTGGATCAGTTCCTGCTGGCCGATCGAGCGGTCGTGGAAGTCGGCGGCCGGCTGGTTCCCTTCATTCAGTCGACTCGCACCAAAGGTCTTTCGGAACGCATCACCGCGCTGCGGCGCGAGTTTTCGCAATCCAACGGAAGCTGGGTTCCGCCGATTCGCGTCAACAGCAATCTGCTGCTGGAAGCGGACGAATACCGCATCATGATCGCCGGCCGCAAAGTGGCGGGAGCCGAAGTGCGGCCGGAACAGTTGCTGGCGATTCTGCCCGACGGAAAGCAGGCGACCGTGCCCGGTGACGCAGCCGTGGAACCGGCGTTCGGCCTGGCGGCTCGCTGGATTGATCCGGACAGTCGCCGGCTTGCCGAAATGCAGGGCTGCACCGTCGTCGATCCGCTGAGCGTGCTGATTACTCATCTGGGAGAAGTGCTGAAGCGTCATGCACACGAACTGCTGACTCGCGAAGCTTTGAAGCAGATGCTGGATCGAGTCCAGGAATTTGCCCCGACAGTGATCGAGGAAATCAAACCCGACACCATTCGCATGGGAACGCTGCACCAGGTGCTTGTTCAGCTTGCCGAGGACCGAATTCCGCTGTGCGACATGGCGCTGATCCTGGAATCGATCGTCAACCACGCTCCCGCGTGCGAAGACGCCGGCGCGCTGACGGACCGGGTTCGCGTTGACCTTGGCCGGCTGGTGTGCGAGCGGTTTCGGGATCTGCAGGGGCGGCTGCGAGTCATCGCTCTGGAACCCCGGCTGGACGGTCAGATGCGTCAATCGATGCACGAAGGACAGTTGACACTTTCACCGGGCGCGCTGTCGCGGCTGATTGATACAACCGCCAGGGCCTGGGCGGATTCCGAACGCAGGCAGCAGCCTTTGGCGCTGCTGGTTGACCAGAAAATGCGGCGTCCGCTGAAGAAGCTGCTGGCGCGGTCGTCGCCCGACCTGGGCATCGTCGCGTATCAGGAAGTGCCCAGCGATTTGATCATCGATTCCGTCACGATGCTGAGTTACGACGACATTCTGGGAACGGAACCACAGGCCGCCGGTAACAGCACGACCGGCCGCGGTCAGACAACTGCGGAGGCCGCGTGATGGCGGAAAAGGCCTCCCCGATGTCGCCGTTACTTCAGCCGTGGGGAAGCGCGGCGGGACTGTTTGTCGGCTGCACAACCACCGTTGTCGGATCTCTGCGCAGCGTGGCTCCGGCGGAACTGCTGCTGCGTGTCTTCGTCGGCAGTTTCGTCGCGGCAACAGTGGTCAGAATCTTTGTGGGAATTCTTCGAATGGCTTCGGCTGATCCGCAGGATGGAGACACATGACGATGCATTCAACACGCGGACGCGTGCTTTCTCAGGCGGACGTGCGCGTCAGCAGCGCTCCGGTCCGCGTTGGCGAAGACAGCCCGGCGGGACATGCCCATGTTGACGGAGTCGCAAGTGTCAGTGTTCAGCGAGACACAAACGGTGACGTTGTCGAAATCCACTTCCGCTGCGCATGCGGAGAAACAACCGTTGTCAATTGTAAGTACGAAGGGTGAGCAGACATGACACGTCTTATACTGGCCGCGGCGAACGCCGATACTTTTCGCTGTTCTTTCTCCCGCGAGCCCGAATGTCTCATTCTGCCCCGCTCGCGGTATAGTCCGATGCAACCGCTGGCCACGCCGATTGACGAAACGAATCCGGCAGCATCGCACCAGAACAGTGCCGCCGACATTCACGGCGCAGCGGCGCGTCCGCGCGCGAAGAATCTGCCAGCGTCCGTGCCGCGGCTCGCGTGTCTCGCAGTGGCGGTGGCATTCCTGTTGCCGGGATGCGCGGCGCTGGAACGAACAACTCATTCCGGCAGTTGCAGGCAGTGTCAGCACCAGTGTCAGGCGTGCCGGAACATGATGGCCTCCGGCAGCCAGTCCGCCACTGTTCAGTCGCATAACGGCATGGCGCAGGAAAGCGGCGTCCAGCAGGCTCAGTTCATGCCGTCGCCGCAACAGTCGTCCATGCGAGACGGGCAGCTTAAGCCGGTGCAGTTTTCTCAGCCGATGCCGCCGGGCTGCGCCGCTCCGTGCAACACCGGGCCGATGATGATGTCGGGAACCCCCGTGCTGCCGGGGATGCAGATTCAGGAATACCCGGCCGAAACGATGCTGCCGATGGACATGTCATCGGACTGCGCTCGGCAGCAGGCGGAACTGCGCCAGCAGACGGTACAGCTTCAACAGAAAATGGCGGCGCTGGAACGCCGGCTGGAATCGGAACAGGAGGCCAAGCAGGATCTGACCGCTTCGCTGGAAAGCATGAACGGTGAGATGGACCGGATGTCTCAGGAGATCGGTTACTGGCGAAACGAAACGCGTCGCGTCGAACAGTCGTTTGAAGAACAGCACCAGCACGACATCGCCGCTCTGGATGCCATTGTGGAACTGGTTGAACAAGTGCCGGACCCCTACGCGACATCCCGCGGGAACGGTCTCCCGGCGCTTCCTCCCGCGACACACGGTGCTCCGTAGAATCGCCTTCCTCCCTGTGCCGACCGGTCCGCAGGCGGTCCGTGGTCTGTCATGTGCGACCGACATCCGGAAGGGCGAGGCTCCGGCCGAGCCGCCTGCGCCGAAGGACCTCCGATGCGGCAGCGGCTCGGCAGGAGCCGTGCCCTCCCAATGACTTCGCCGGACCGGTCAATACTCGGCTGACAAAGTGCGACGGGACGAACGCCGGCGGCTACGGCAGCGGGTCGACTCGCGGCGTAATCTGGTCCGCTCGCAGGTCCGTGCGACAGAAGCGAGGCGGTGGCAGAAGTTCCGTGGAGCACACGGCTTTGCGAGCGGCCACGCGACCGGATTCGATCAGCGATTCCGGGTCACGGAAATCGAACCACGGCCGTTCGGAGACCTTCGGCACGATTTCCAGATCAGCCAGCACACGCGTGTAGTCGCGCACCAGGTGCTCGCCGATATCGCTCAGCCGAAGGAAGATCTCCGCGGCCGTCTGACACGACTTGATGCGTTCCAGATGCGAGCCCACGTTGACGGCGATCGCCAGATCGGAGGCCCGCTGAGCCGCGTACTTCGTCGGCAGCGAATCCATCAGACCGATGTCGCACAACAGCATGCCGTCCATTTCCACCGGCGGAAACACGCCCGGAATCGCGGCGGACGCCATGACCGCATCCTTCATCGGTCCCCGTTCCAGAACCACCGGACGACCGCGATACAAGTCCAGCGCGACGATGCTGAGAGGAATGCGGGTGTCGCGAATATCGATGTCCGGCAACAGCGCGTCAATGACCGCCTGAATGACGGTTGCCGACAGCAGCGACGGCTTCCTCAGCAGGTGCATCATCTGGCGGCGGGCACCCAGGTAGCGCTTGATCTGCTCGTACCATGCGAACATCCCGGACGTCGAAGGTTCCTCCGCCGGGGGAGCCGCCGCGAACAGCGACGCCTGACGTTCGTTGAATGCCTTCGAAGTCAGGTATTTGATGACTCGCTTCTGCATCCCGACGACGTCTTCGTCGACAGCGCACAATGCTCCCGCAAGGCTGCCGATGCTAACGCCGACAATCCGCTCGATGTGAATCGGTGTCTGCCGCAACACTTCCACGACGCCCAGGTGAGCCAGGCCGCGGGCACCTCCGCCACCCAGCGCCAGTGCTGCTCGCCTGCGTTGCTTTCTTACACTTTGCTGAATCATATCGGCCCTCTTACGCTGGCGATTCGCGCCGCGTCAGTCGTTGCGTCTGACAGCGTTGCGACTTGTTTCGTTGGTTGTCCGGAATTCGGCATGCGAAGGATGTGGCAGTGAATGCGGCCGCGAGTCCCGAGTCACCGGGAATCAAAGAAATTTGCGGAGACTCATGGCCTTGTTTGTTGCGAGTCAACTCACCAGCCGGTCGCCCAAATGTCAGGCGGTCCGGAGGAAAAATGGCAACCCGCCCGCCGGCGACCTGCAAGTGCGACGGACGAGTTGCCCTCCGAGAATCCGAGCGGAAACGACCGCTCGGATTTGTGTTGAGATTTGAGACTTGAGATTTCAAACGCCGCTCTGTGCACCCGTGAGACTCATTCGCTCCAGGCGTCGTCCACTACGCGTCCTGTTCTCGACAGCTTGTTCTACTGTTCGTACGTCATCAGGATCGGATCGGCTTCGATGTCTCGCAGAGCCCGCCAGCCGGACGCTGCGATTTCTTCTCCCAGTTTTGTGACTGTCCGGAAATCCTTTCCGCCGGGGTGCGTACCCCTGATGCGGTGAGTCAGGTGCGTACACAGAACGTCCGCGGCCGTTCGTGTGGTTTCATCATCGAACTTTGCCGCGTACAGGCTGGTACACAGAATCACCACGGCGTCCTGAATCGTCTGCGAGATCTGAGCCATGCTGCACTGCCGATCCGCCAGCTTCAGTTGGTATTGTCTCATCATCGCGGAGATCCGCAGACCGGACGATGACAGGAACTGACGGGCAAATTCCGCGTGACGACGCAGGTTTGCCGGCAGGCTGTCCAGAGAATCGCGTTCCGTGCCGGTCAATCGCTGTTTGACGAACCACTTGCCGTAGTTCAGCATCGGGCCCTTCAGCGTCCACAGGTGAGCCGGGTTCATCATGTTCGGCTGCCGAATTCCGGCGCGGTTCAGCGCTTTGCCGATCGGTTCGAAGAATTCCTTTCCGTGTTGTTTGACCAGCGACTTGAAGAATGCCATGCCCAGCATTTCTCCTTCGCCTTCGTAAATGCACGGAGCCAGAAACTCATGCACGTTGTCGCCAAACAGGTGGCCATGAATGAATGACCGGCCGCCGTGAGTCTTCATGAACAGTTCGATGGCCGCTTCCTTTTGAGCTTCGCTGCCGAAGATTTTCGCGACGATACATTCCATTTCGCCGCGATAGCCCTTGTCGATCAGCCCCGCGCACCACTGAACGAGCGCATCAGCGCCAACGATCAGACCGGCCAGATGACCGACGCGCCGCTGGACCAGTTCGCGATTTCCGATCGGCTGTCCGTAAGTGCGCCGGAACTTCGCCCAGGGAAGAATGCCGGCCAGCATCGTTCGCATGGTTCCGGCCGCGTTGGCGCACAGCGCGACGCGTCCCAGGTTCAATCCGTGGTAGGCGATCGTCAGACCGTCGCCCTGCTGCGGTACCAGCAGATTCTTCGCGGGAACACGAAAGTCGCGGAACACCAGGCCGTTGTTGTGTGCTCGCCGCAAGGCATACAGGCCGTAGGTTTTCATGAAGAACGAATCGGTTTCCTGATCGGGCAGATCGACAATCAGCACGGCCGGCTTGTCGTCAATGCGGCACACCAGACCGATGGTTCGGCCCGGAACGGCGTTGGTGATAAACAGCTTTTCGCCATTGACCACAAAGTCATCGCCGTCGCGGACAGCCGTTGTCTTCAGGGCGGTCAGGTCGCTTCCCGCTCCCGGTTCCGTCAGCGCGAACGCGGACAGTCGCCGCCCGCTTGCCAGCAGCGGCAGATAACGTTCCTTTTGCTCCGTCGTACCAAACGTGCGAACCGGGTCGACGGCGCCGATACAGCCGTGAACCGACGCCAGCCCGGCGATCGTCGGTTCCAGCGTCGCCATCCGTGTCAGAAATGACGCGAAGTGCTGGAAGTCGAAACCGCAGCCGCCGTGGCGTTTTTCCACCAGCGTGCCCCAGTATCCGGCGTCGGCAAGATCCTGCAGAACCGCATCGGTCAGCTTGCCCGCGTCGTTGTAAAGCGTGCCTGACGCGCGGTGTTCCCGAACAACGTGCAGGCAATCGTTCATGACCTTGCGAGAATCATCCGGAACAGCAGCGGCTTCCAGATAGAACAATTCCGTCGGAACCCGGTTCTCCCAGACGGCTCGATGCACCGGACTGGCGGACGTCCGGTACTGCTCGGCGAACATTTCCTCCACCTGGTCATCAGCCGTATCGATGACACCGGTTCGCTTGGCTTCGTCGGCGCTCTTGCCGCCAAGTCGCAGCGCGGTTTCGGCGAACGATTCCTTTGCGGCGGCAGCGTCGCCTTCCGGTTGCGGTGTTCGAGTGTCCGTAGTCATCGTGCAGGTCTCCCGTGAAAACGTGAAAAGCCAGGTTGTCTTCCGGACGCGGCGAGTGATCCGTCCGCCCGTCCGTTGGTTTGATTTCAGGAATGTGTGAGTCGGTGCATCCGGAGCTTCATCGGATTCGTACCTTTCAGACGGTTGTGCGGATCGTTGTCGCGATGTCGCTTCTCATTTCGTGCCGCCCGCCAGTTCGTGAGGACGTGATGCCGCGCTATCGGCTGATGATTCGTTGTGAGTCTGTTCCGTCAGTAGTTTTGAAGGTTCGTATCTCTGGCCGAATTCGGCCTGCAGGCGCTTCATGTTCTCCGCGACTGTGTCAAATCCGATCGTTTCCGCCAGTTGAACCGGTCCGCCGCGGAAGGGTGCAAAGCCGGTGCCAAGAACCATCGCCAGATCAGCCATCCACGGTTCGCGGACGACATTTTCTTCCAGACAGCGAAACGCTTCGTTGATCAAAGGATAGATCACGCGGCGCTGAATTGCCGTCAGTCCGTCGTCGATGAAGCTGTCGGACGTTGCCACGGAATCGCCGGGTGACGGAACGCCCGCCGGCAGGATCTCCGACAGCAGCACCGGTTCGCCGCGTTTGCCGTCGGCATAGTTGTAAAAGCCCCGACCGCTTTTCGACCCTGTCCAGCCGCGATCGACCATCGCCTTCAGCATCGTCGACATGGAATCCGAATCCGGCAGCACAGAATTCAGCGTTTCGGCGACATGCAGCCCCACGTCGAGTCCCACATGGTCGAGCAGTTCGATCGGCCCCATCGGCATTCCAAACCGCTTCAGCTCGCGATCGATCGTCGACGCGGAGATCCCTTCCGTCGCCATCCGCACCGCTTCGCCGATGTAGGGAAACAGGACTCGATTCACCAGAAATCCGGGTGAATCGGTCGTGACCACGGGCGTCTTGCCGAGCCGTTTGACGAAAGCCGTCAGTTGCTGAATCGTGGCGTCGCTGGTTTCATCGGCCCGAACAACCTCCACGAGTTCCATGCGGTGGACGGGGTTGAAGAAGTGCAGTCCGGCAACACGATCGGGCCGCTGTGTGGCTTTGGCCATGTCGCCGATCGACAGCGCGGACGTGTTCGAAACGATCAGCGCAGACGGCTGCAGCAGCGAATCCAGTTCCTGAAACACGGCGTGCTTGACTTCGGGCCTTTCGACGACGGCTTCAATGACCAGATCAGCGTCGGTCAGTTCGGTCCATTGGCTGGTGACGGTGATTCGCGACATGCAGGCATCACGTTCGCCGGACGGCAGCCGGCCGCGCGAGACCATGTCGTCAAACAGCCGCGACACGCGTTTCAGCCCGGCGACGGCAAGGTCGTCGCTGAGTTCCTTCAGCACAACTTCGCAGCCCTTCAGCGCCGCAAGCTGCCCGATGCCCGCTCCCATCGCGCCGGCGCCGATGACGGCCACTTTCTGAATGTCCGGAACGTCGGCCGCGGCATCGTCACCGTTCCAGGTTGCCAGATCGCGGGCTTTCTCCCGGCGAAAGAACAGTCCCATCAGATTTCTGCAGGTGGACGTGTTGACCAGTCTGGCGAATTCGCGACGTTCGGTGGCGAACCCGTCAACGCCAACCTGATAGCCGTCGCGAATCGCCTTCACGGCGGAACCGAGAGCCGGATAATGTTCCACGTCGCGGGCAATTTGCTTGTTGACTCGATTGAACACGATCCACCGTCCCGCCGACGTGTTGTCGGCAAGTCGCTTCCACAGCGACGCTCGGGGATGATGATTCGGTCGGCGCGGGTTGTTCAGCACTTCCGAAACAAACTGATCGATGCATTCGTCGCGGCTTGCATCCGGACAGACAGCGTCCGCCAGTCCGATGCGCCTGGCTTTCTCAGCGGGAATCTTTCGACCCTGCAGGATCATCGACAGAGCCTGCATCAGGCCGACTCGCGCGGGCAGCCGCTGACAGCCTCCCCAGCCGGGAATCAGGCCAAGCTGTGTTTCGGGCAGAGCCAGACGTGTTGACAGCGTGTCGACAACGATTCGGTACCGGCAGGCCAGAGCGAACTCCAGGCCACCGCCAAGGCACGGTCCGTGAATCACGGCAACCGTCGGCGTCCGCAGCTTTTCCAGCCGAGCGAACAGATCCTGTCCGCGAGCCACAACGGCTTCAATCTGCTGAGTGGAATCCAGGTTTCCGAGTTCCTTCAGGTCCGCTCCGGCAAAGAACCCGCTGCTCTTCGCGCTGCGGAACACGATCACCTTCGCGTCTGAATCGGACTCCAGAGAACTGACGAGAGCTTCCAGTTCGATCAGCACGGATTCGTTGAAGACATTCATCGCCCGGCCGGCGACGTCGATCCAGACCGTGACAACATTGCGGTCGTCGCGGGCGATGTTGAAATTTCTGAATTGGAGGTTCTGCATAACGTCGATCCCTGTTCAGTGGTCACTCCGTGATGGACGGACGCGAAGGCGCGCTGCTTCGTTTCGCCCGATACTTCATGACAGTTCCGTTTCCAGCACCATCGCCACGCCCTGGCCACCGCCGACACACAGAGTTGCCAGACCCCGGCGCAGATTCTTTTCCCGCAGCGCTCGCAGCAGCGTCACAACGATGCGTGTGCCGGTTGTTCCCACGGGATGTCCCAGAGCGATCGCTCCACCGTGAATGTTCAGCTTCTCCGGGTCGACAGCACCGACCGGCTGCGACAGGCTGAGTTCCTTCTGAGCAAACGTCCTGGAATCCATCGCCGCCAGACACGCCAGCACCTGCGCCGCGAAGGCTTCGTTGATTTCGATCAGGTCAAAGTCCTTCATTGCCATGCCGGTTTGCTTCAGCAGCTTTGCAGTGGCGTAAACCGGACCAAGTCCCATCCGGCGAGGATCGCAGCCGGCGATCGCGTACGACGTCACGTACCCCAGCGGTTTCGCGTCTCTGGCAGACGTTCGTTCGGCGGACATCAGAACCACAGCGGCGGCTCCGTCGGTCAGCGGGCAACTGTTGCCGGCCGTGACGGAACCACGCTTGTCGAAGATCGGACGCAGCTTCCGCAACGCCTCGATGGATTGCTTCTCGCGCGGGCCATCGTCTTTGTTGACGTCCGTGCCCTTCACGGAAACCCCGGTAATTTCGCCGCCGAAGAAGCAGCTTTCCCGCGCGATGGATGCCTTCCGGTGACTCTCCAGCGCAAACTGATCCTGAGCCTCCCGGGTGATTGAGAATTCCTTCGCCAGAACCTCCGCCGTTTCGCCCATGTTCAGACCGCTGACCGGATCCGTCAGCCCCAGCATAACTCCCATGTCGGGTTTCAGGTGCCTGGGCCGCAGCTTTGCGAACGCGCGAAGTTTTTGCAGGAATGATTTCGCTCGTCCGGCCTGGATCAGCAGTCGAGCGGTCTCCGGCCTGACCAGCATCGGGATGTTCGACATCGATTCCGTGCCGCCGGCGATGATCGTGTGGGCTCGACCTTCGCGGAGAATCTGCCAGCCGCTGAGAATGGATTCCATCCCCGACGCGCAGTTGCGGTTGACCGTGTGAGCAACGCGATCGTGAGGCATGCCGGCCTTCAAAGCAATCACGCGCGCGATGTTGGCGGAATCGGCCGGCATCGAAACATTGCCGAAGACCAGTTCGTCAACGTCGTCGGGAGTCACGTCGATTCGATTCAGAACTTCCTTCGTCGCGGCGACACCCAGATCAACGGCGGAGACATCAGCGAACTGCCCGAACGCCTTGCAGAACGGAGTGCGAATTCCGGCGATAATGGCAAGCGGCTGGTTCATGATGCGGGTCCCTCGATACCGTCGTGATGCGTTGTTCAGGATGAGCTACGTCTTGTCCTCTCGCAGATGTCGTCGGATGACCTTCCCCAGAAAGTTCTTCGGCAGACTGTCACAGCGCTCCAGAGCTCTGGGTCGCTTGTGAGCGGCCAGATGTTCGCGGCAAAAATGATTGATGGCGTCTTCGTCCCACTTTGACGCGTCTTTCATCACGATGAATGCCTTGACGATTTCACCGCGGTGTTCGTCGGGTACTCCGACAACGGCGGCGTCTTCCACACCGGGGAATCGTCGCAGCACGTCCTCAACTTCCCGCGGAACAACGTTGAAGGACGACGTGATGATCAGATCCTTCTTGCGGTCGACGATCTGATACAGGCCCTCGGGCGTTCGTACTGCGATGTCGCCGGTGGACAGCCAGCCGTCGTGAATCGCCTGACGTGTCGCTTCGTCGTTCTTCCAGTAGCCGAGCATCACCTGAGGCCCGCGGACGAGCAGTTCGCCGGATTCTCCCTTTCCCACTTCCGTCCGGCCGTCTTCGGTGCTGACCAGACGGCATTCGGTGTCCGGCAGCGGCAGGCCGATCGTGCCGTACCGGGCATTCTCATTCAGCGGACCGACGTGCGTGACCGGCGATGCTTCAGAAAGACCATAACCTTCCACAACGATGGCACCCGTGTGCGCGGCGAACTCTTCGCCGACAGCGACTGGCAGCGTCGAACCTCCGGAAATCACCCACTTGATTGACGTCAGGTCCGCTTTGCGAGTCCGCAGATGTTCGTTCATCGCCACCAGCATCGCCGGCACGGCGTGAAACACCGTCGGCCGGTAAGTCTCGATCAGACGAATGGCCTGACGGACGTTGAACCGGTGATCCATAATCAGAGTCGCGGCCATCGCCGCGCCGCCCATCACGTTTGTCGAAAGGCCATAGCTGTGGAAGAACGGCAGCACCGACAAAAGCCGTTCCTGGCCGACGGATGCTCCGGCCCAGAAATACTGCTGCCAGGCATTGGCGACCATATTGCGATGACTCAGCGTGACCGCTTTTGGCATCCCGGTTGTGCCACCCGTCGCCAGGATGTAAGCCGGGGTCGTGGCCGGGTCGATGTCGGCCGGAACATGCTGCGGTTCGTCAGCGTCAAACCGGCCGACTTCGTCCCAGAACCAGCCGATGCGTTCGCCGGCTTCCATCCACCACCGACCGGTCTTCTTTCTTCGAAGGACCAGATATCCCAGTTGCTCGAAGACGGACAATCCGTGACGCAGTGAGATGAACAGGATCTTCGGCGGCAGTTCGTCGTCTTCATCGCCGCCGGTTGTGGTCAGCAGATGAGCCAGCATGTCCAGAGACACGACCAGCCTGCAGTCGGTGGCGTTCACCAGAGCCGTGACTTCTTCGGCGACGCACAGCGGACTGATGGCGACCGCGACTCCCCCGCGCGGCCAGATTCCGTTCAGAGCGATCAGGTATTCGGGGATGTTGGGCAGCAGCAGACCGACTCGATCACCGGGTTCGATACCCTGCCGCTTCAGCATCGCGGCGGTTTTGCAGGCAGCCTGGTTCAGTTCCTCCCAGGACCAGGCAACATTGTTGTACAGACAGCCTGTGTGCTTCGGCAGCAGACGAGCGGCACGATCCAGCAGGCCCCAGGCAGCAATGTCGGGATAGTCCAGCGTATGCGGAACGCCCGGCGGATAGATGTCGCACGCCGGCCGAAGTTCCTCGTTCAGCGTTTCGGTCGCGGGAGTGACAGTTGCCATGTGACACCTCACTTTCGCAGTAACCCGTCCGTGGAGGACTGACCGTCGGCAATGGACGAGTCACTCCATGGTTGGCTCCATGAGGCGATCTGGCTTTCGTTGTCCAAGGCAGTCTGAACGCCGTTTTCCGCGATCCGAAGACCGCGCATCACAAACCGCTCAGACACCCATTCGTTTCATTGGGTTTGGTTACCGGAAGAAAGCAGGTCGCAGGTCGGTTTAAGAAGTCTGATGACGTCGCAGGAGTGCGGCACGCACGGGAAGGAGGAGATTCGGGTTTCGCGGTGTCCTCCGGTCATCCAGTCGGAAATGACATCGCTAAGCCGCCGTGCCGTGTGCCGCACCCTGGTTCCATGACGCCGATGAATCGTAGGCAGGCGATTATCGCCGTCAAGCTGACTTCGGTTGCGTGAACTTTGCAAGCAGATTCACGGATCAGCGATTCAGGACACACCAATCACCTGCGACAGTGCGTATTGGTACACTTCTGCGGTTGCCGTCGCGTGAGTTGTTCCGGTTGCTCCGGCATGTGGCAGGAAGGCAACTCGTGCGGTTTCCGCGACGTCCGAGCATCACCTGCAGACGACATCGAAGGAATTCGCGTCCGTCGCGTCATTCCCGGTCGTAGAGCTCGTCGCGGCGCAGCGGGTTGTCCAGCGTCCCTTCGCTCACGAATCCCAGACGCTCCTCATCCATGCGATCCGCCTGCTGCTGAGACAGAAAATTGTCGCCAGGGACTTCCACACGAGTCGCGAAAGCAAACCCGCGAACGCTGCCGTCCAGAAACGACACGTTCGCCGAATCGCTGTGGCGAAAATGCACGTTGGGGAAGTTGTGACTCGGCGGTTCCAGCAGCCAGGTTTCTTCAAAGCTGAACGCAGGCGGACTGAAGCTGACCGCCTTCACCTGAGCACTATCGGCAAACACCAGAGTCTGTGACGTCGACGCAAAGTCGCGAAACCGGCGAGTAACGGGTTGCCCGCTGAGCCGTGCCGCATAGGTCGGAGGCGGCCATTCAATGCCGGACGACCGCGAAAAAAAGTGACCGTTGAAACCGAAGCCGGATGCCGGACGCCCAAAATGCACCGCGTCCATCTGCCCCGGACCGAAGTTCGGACATTGAAACGCCGAGTAGTTCGTTTCCATAAACGGGCTCAGCGGTCCGGCGGCAAAATTCAGTTGTTGCTCCGGGTCCGGCTCACGATAGTCGACCCTGCCGAACCAGAATTGTGCCGTCCCCTGGCTGCCGGAAAACGTCTGCAGAAAATTCAGGCGAGCCTGATCTTCAATGACGTAGGGAATCAGATGTCCCATGTAGACGTCGGCATAGTTGTGAACCGCCAGAGTAAGCTGCTTCAGTCGATTGCGACACTGAGTTCGACGGGCAGCTTCCCGCGCCTGCTGAACGGCCGGCAGCAGCAACCCAACCAGAACCGCGATAATCGCGATCACGACCAGCAGTTCAATCAGTGTAAAGCCTCGCCGACGATCACGCATGAATTCACTTCCACAAGTTCTCTGTCAGCACTGCATCAGCACTGACATTGATGAGTTGTTTGCGACTGCCGCAGCCAGACAATCCGCGGCGCAAGCGCACCGGCTCAGCCAGCGCCACAGATCAAAACACGTTAGCCAGTGCATCAGGCGATTCCGGAATCGGCAGATCCGCGGCGTCCGGACAACAGCCTGCGACCCTTCAACAGCCGAAATCACGCGATTCCTCGCTGGTGGCTGGCAGCGTACCGGTTCGCCAGGGACGGTTCAATTCGGTTTCGTGGCCGCAGGATCACTCGAATAACCCGTGGCAGCCAGTCCATTCCATCGACGCCTCCGCAGACCACGGAGCCGACCGGCCGATCGCGAAGTCACCCGCAACGGACTGCGGAAACGATGCGCGATGGGCTACAATCGGGCGGCCGAGCCTGCCTGACCACTTACCGTGAGACATCGCATGATGTTCAAGCCAGCAACTTTGTTTGTCGCCGTAAGTCTGACGGCGAGCGTCGGGAACTTCGCAACAGCCGAAGACTTCTTCCTGACAATCGGCGGCGGCTACACGCAGACGGAGAATCAGGTTTCGCTCGAAAACAACGTTCGGCTGTTTCAGCGAACTCTGGCGGACCTGCATCTGGGGGAACGATCCAATGACATCTATTTCTCCGATGGCGCAGATTCGACTCCCGACGTTCAGGTGGTTGATCCTCAGTCCGTTCCAAAGGCCAACCGGCTGATGGCGGAGTTCTTCGGCAGCGATGACGACCTGGGACTCTTCTACCGCAATCATCAGATTCCTCGCGTCAGGGCCGCTGCCAGTCCCGCCAATATCCGTCAATGGTTTGCAGAGACCGGCAGCCGCATGAAGTCCGGTGACCGGCTTGTGCTGTATGTGACGGCTCACGGACACCGCAGCGATGACCGAAACAACGCGTTCAACACGTCGATCGCAACCTGGAACAACACCAGCGTCAAAATGGCGGAATTCGTCCGCATGCTCGACCGACTGCCCGCGGGCGTGCAGGTGGTCACGATCATGGTGCAGTGCTACGCCGGAGGCTTCGCGCGCTACATCTTCAACGACGGTGATCCCGCGAGAGGGGTGTCGCGGCAGGCTCGATGCGGCTTCTTCGCGACGGTGCATGATCGGCCGGCCGCCGGCTGCACTCCGGAAGTCGACGAGGCCAGCTATGTGGAATACAGCACCTATTTCTTCGCAGCGCTGTCCGGACAGGATCGCAGCGGCGCGGCAATCAGGGCTCCTGACTACAACAGCGACGGCGTGGTTTCATTCGACGAAGCACACGCGTACACGATGCTGACCGCGGATACGATCGATGTGCCCGTGACAACGTCCAGCGAATTCCTGGACGTCAACAGCCGGATCGGCGCTGCCGAGTCCGACCTTCTGACCGATGCGGAGCCGTATGATCGGATCCTGAGCCTGGCGACACCGTCCGAGTCCGCGATCCTGGAAGGCTTGTCCGAACAGCTTGGCCTGACGGGTTCGGATCGAGTCTCCACGGCGCGCCGCGAAGCACAGCCCCGACGAGGACGCGGTCGGTTTCGGGGACGCCGAAGGAACGATCCTGCCGACGAATTGCGGCGCCGCATCGCGGCCGATCTGGAAAAACGCTGGCCGGAACTCGCCAACCTGCTGAATCCTGGAGCTATCGACCTGCTGACCGTTCGCAGCAGTGAATTCATTGCCGCACTTGAAGGTCATCCGGATTACAGCCGCTACCGCGCACTGGCGGACAACCGACAGCCGGTCGCCGACGAACAAAAACGGATCGTGAAATATGAACGGTTCCTGCGAATCGCCGACAATGTGGTTCTGGCCGAAAACCTGAAACGCATCGGCGATTCGGAAATGCTGAAGCAGTTTCAGGCCATCGTCCGCGGCGAATCGGGGACGCTGTCGAATGGCAAATGACGCGACAGTGCGACCGCCACACATCTTTTCGCGTCGTCGATCGCAGACCGCCGCGGATACGGTGTCGACTCTTGTTTGCGGCAAGCCAGGTGACACGCATCCGCGCGACATGGCACGCAGCGCGCCTCATCGCGCGCCAGGACCGCACCATCTTCGGTGCATGCCTTTTCGCGAAACTCCACGCAACCGCAGCTCTGTCGGTTCGAAAATAGCGGTTCATCGCCGCGCCCCGATTGTTTCGTCCACGCGCGGCGCACTCCTGCGGCTCAGATTCACGAAGGGACACACAACATGGCTCTCGTCGTCGCAATTTCCAAGGGCGTCATTCCGGCTCCGCAGATCGTCAGTGAGGCCAGGGTCGTAGCGGTTTCCGGCAACAGCCTGGCAGTCGGCTTCACTCTTCCGCAAATCCGAATTGATCTGACGGGGATTTCCTTCAAGCAGCGGCACGGTGCTTCCGGGCCGGAATTCAGTTTCGACTTCGGCACGCTGCGGATCGACCTGAGTCAGGAGATCTTCATTTCCAGCAGCCTGACTCCGTGCGAACAGCGAAAATGGACCGCTCACGAAATCGGTCACGCCAATGACAATCGTGACCTGATGGATCAACTGGAAGCGGAATTCACACCCTACGGAGTCATTCAGGATGTGTTCCACAACGGAACGTGGTATCCGCGGACAGATTTTGCTCTGGTGCAGAATCTGATCCAGCAGGACATCGGCGACGCATTTCGGTCGCTGGAAGCGGCGGCGGTGGCGGCTCACGATACGGTGGCCGAATATCGGCGAGTCGCGCGGGAGATTCTGCGAGACTGTCCCGGACCGATTCATTATCGCGTCAACCGCGGTGACACGCTGTCGGCGATCGCGCTGCACTACTACGGCACGGCGTCGCGATGGAACCGGATCTATGAAGCGAACCGTGCCACCATCGGCCCCAATCCGAACGTCATCCGCCCCGGACAAACGCTCGTCATTCCGAAGTAGAATCGCGGATTCTCCGCCTGTTGTTGATCGAATCGGCATGTGCTAGCTTTCTGCTCGCCGATGCCCGGATTGTTGCTCGCGGGAGATCTCTTCGGCCGCACCCATGCCGTCAGCATGCTTCTTCCGAAAGCGATCCTGTGCCTGAGCTCGACTGGGCTCCGCTGCGGAGCATCATCGAAAACCATCAGTCGTTTCTGATTACCAGCCACGTCCGACCCGATGCGGATGCTCTGGGATCCGAACTGGGTATGGCGGCGATTCTGCAGGCGTTCGGAAAAAGGGTCACAATCCTGAACGCCACGGCTCCGCCGCAGAATCTGCTGTTCATGAACCGAAACGGTACCGTCTGCAAGCTGGGCGAAGATCTGGAGAAGGCCGACATCCCGCAAACCGACGTGTGCATCGTCGTCGACACCAGCGCCTGGCAGCAGTTGGGTGCTATGGCGGACGTTGTCCAGAAGGCAGGCGGCATTCGCGTGGTGATCGATCACCACATCAGTTCCGACAACCTGGGAGCCACGGAATTCAGGGACATTGAAGCGGCAGCGACCGGCGAACTGATCTTCGAAGCCGCCCAGGCACTGGGGATCGAATTCGACGCCGACACTGCCGCGTTTCTGTACGCCGCGATCGCCACCGACACGGGCTGGTTCCGGTTTCCGTCCACAACCGCGCGCACGATGAAAATCGCCGCCTCACTGATGCAGTGCGGCGCTGAACCGCACGTTCTGTACGGACTTGTCAATGAACAAAGGTCGCTGGCTCAGGTGCGGCTGGCGGGTCGCGTGCTGTCGAGAATTCACACCGAATGCGACGGCCGACTGGTCTGGATTTCCGCCGACAAGACCGATTTCGAAGAAACGAAAGCGCTGCCATCGGATACCGAAAGTCTGGTCAATCAATGTCTGACCGTCGCGGGTTCCGAAGCCGCATTCATCGCCGTGGAACTGCAGTCCGGAATGGTGAAGTTCAGCCTGCGCTGCCGGCCTCCCTACGACGTGGCGGCTCTGGCGGAAAAGTTCAGCGGCGGAGGACACAAGCTGGCGTCCGGTGCCACTCTGCCCGGCCCGTTCAGTGAAGCCGTGGAAAGCATCCGGTCAGGATTTCACGCGATGCTTGCTGGCTCGGAACGCTGAGTCCCGCGTTCCGGTGCGGGTTCCCGATTATTTGGCACCAGACCGTTTGCGCGGTTTTGCGGTGCGGCGACGCCTCTGGCCGGAAGGCGGCGGCTTCAAATGCCAGCCGAAGATCACCGCGGCCGCCCGGACAAATCACCCTGCCGCGGTCCCGGCGATTCCAACGTCTGCCTGATGTGGAGATCCCGCGGCGTGGACAAGAGCAAAAAAAACTCTGTCCAGACCGCTTGCTGCAAAATCCGGTTGACGCCCGTTTTAAACAGATAAAGTGGGCACCCACCGCCCGGGTCATGTGATCCGATCATAGTCGGCGTGACAGTCGGCCGGAACGTCCGGGTTCCCTTAGGGTGAAATCTGTAGGGTCAACTCATTTCGCTGCAAGTCGGTCTGGCAGAGCTTGGGAGAAGTGTCTTGTTGTCGCAGTGCCGTTCACTGACCAGTCGCATCGTCTGGAAGAACGACACCTGCTTCAGCGACCGCTGAAACTCATCGAACGGACGAAAGAATACAGCCCGTCCAATAAACGAGCAAGGTCGCAATCGACGAAGTTTTCCGAACGATTTCGCCCCGGCAGAACCCGCCGGTTTCGATTGACATCGAACGCGTCTGTGCTTTGTCGAGTCGGCGGGATCAGGAACAGTTGCGCAGCGCCTGGTCCAGTTCGTGCCTGAGCAGTTCGAAGGGTTCCAGGCCTACGGACAGGCGCATGAGTCCGGCGGTGATGCCAAGGTCGGTTCGCTGTTGAACCGTCATGTAGCGGTGCGATGTCGATGCCGGGTGAGACACTGTTGTCCGCGCGTCAGCCAGCGTCGGTGAAAACGGAATCTGTTCAGCCGCTCGCATGAATCGTGCAACGGCGGCCTCGGAATCGTCCGCCAACAGAATGGAAATAATGCCGCCGGTGCCGTTGGGATAAAGTCGGCGAGCCGTGTCATAGCCAGGGTGAGAATTCACGGCAGGATGACAGACCCGCCGGACACACGGATGACCGGCGAGAAACTTCGCCAGTCGATTTGTGGTCTCGCAAATCTGCTTCATTCGCAGCGGCAGAGTTCGCAGGCCTCGCTGAGTCAGCCAGCTTTCGAAGGGATTTGCGTTTTGGCCAAACTGGCTGGCGGTTTCTGCTGCGGATTTCATCAGCGAACCGGACCCGGCCGCGACTCCCAGCATCACGTCGCCGTGACCATTCAGGTACTTTGATGCGCTGTGGATCACCACTGATGCTCCGTGATCCAGCGGACGGATCAGTTCCGGCGTCGTGAACGTGCTGTCGACGACCAGCGGAATCCGACCCAGTGCGTTCGCCACGGCAGCGATGTCCACCACGTCCAGCAGCGGATTGGAAATGGTCTCCACCAGGCAGAGTCGAGTATTCGCTCGAACCGCGGCTTTGACGGCATCGGGGTTACCAACATCGATTGATGAAACTTCGATGCCGAATTGGTGCGTGAAGCGTTCGAGCAACTGCGACGTCCGACCGTACAGCAGTCGCGATGCCACGATATGATCGCCGGTGCCGGCAAGACTCAGCAGCACGGCCGCGATCGCTCCCATTCCGGACGCGAACACCGCTCCGGCTTCCGCGTTTTCCATCTTTGCGATCGTGGCAGCCAGCGCGGCGTGGTTTGGATTTCCGTCGCGTGTATAGACGTATCCGGACGCCTCACCGGCACGCATCGCGGCCAGGAATTCGGGGTCGGGAATGTCGAAGGCCGCCGTTTGATAGATCGGCGGGCTGCTTGGCGGCGTGTCGAACGAAGGCACATGGCCCGCACGGGCGACATGGCGGTACTGAGCGAAATCGTCTGTCGTCATAGTGTCTAGCGCGGCGGAAGCCAGCGACCGGTAAGATGCTGAGTTTCATCCAGTGCCAGCGAACGCAGTCCGGGCATCAACACTTTGCCTTCGTCGCGGACAGACAGCACCACTGACAGACCGCACGCCGCAATCTTCTTCGCCGCACGAAGGCTCAGCGACGCTTCCGCGCACGGCTTGACGGTTTCTTCGCCGTCATCATCAAACAGAAAGACCGGCAGATGATCGATTTCATCATTGAAGGCGGCAGTTACATCCCACCCGGCTTCGGAAAAAGCCTGCCCAAGCTGGCAGACCCGGCCGAACGCGCTGTTCATCCACAGAAATGCGCCATGCTGAGTACCGTCGGGGATTTCCTCAAAGGCAAACGATTCGATCGGATTGGAATCCCTGCCGTAGGGCTGACGAGCCAGGATTCGCGGCAGGGACAATCCGACATACTTCGCCGCCGACGACGCCCGAACCAAATCCCATGCCTCGGTTTTTTCCGAAGGCGGCTGAACCCAGTCATCGGGATCCGGGGCCGCGTCGAATCCGGCACATCCGATGATTTCCGGAAGTGCCCCGGCAACAAAGGCGGATCCCGCTGCCTTGTGAATGGACGCCAGTCGGCCAAGTCGTCGGCAGTCGTCATCGGAAAGGCCGAATTCGAAATTGCCCAGCACCAGAGTCCACGGTTCCGCACCGGGAACGGTCGCGGATTCAGCAACGAGTTTGTACAGCCGCGTTGCTGCTGGATCTTCAGTACTGAACAGATCGTCGGACAGCGACTGCTTCGAAACGTTTACGAGAAAGACCTGCAGCGAACGGTCCGTTTCCAGTCGGCGGATCAGAAACTCGACTCCCCGCCAGGCGGCTTCGAGCTGCTGGAAACTCGGGCTGTGCAGCAGACGTCGCATGGTTTCGGCGATGGCTTCATCGACGCCGGCGATGAACTCCGCCTGACGCGGATCGGCTCGGGCGACGACATAGGGTTCGACGAGCTGCCGAACATAGGCGTCCCAGTCGACGTTGCCTTCCACGATCTGCTGCATCAGCGGTTTGGAAGCCGCCTGTGTCTGAGCAATCGCTCCCGCCAGCAGATCGGCGGTGACGTCTGCGTTGGCCGGCGATTCGTTAACAGGTGATTCCGGCGCGGGTGGCTGCGAATCTGAACGGGAATCGGAAGCCCGGATCAGCGCTGCCTCGTCTTCGAATGTCGCCGAATCGGAAAGCCGCTCCCGTCGACTGCGCAGTGCGGAAAACAGTTTCAGACGGGAATAGAGTCGATCCGGGTGAAAGTCTTCCAGTTCCGAAAAAGCAATGTCAACAGGCGGGGCGCCGGCATCCAGCGATGTCGTACACCGAACATCCAGCCGCGCGAACACTTCGTCCAGATTGTCGCGGTCAACCGACACCGGTTTGTTCCACGACTTCGCTGCACCGAAGTCACCCAGCAACAGAATGCGAAACGGTGAATCCGGCACAACGTTCGCCGACGCGGATTCCGACAACGGCATCCCGAACGAAACCGAACTTTTCGTCAACGCCATGATGCCATCCTCACAACAGCAAAAGTTCCGGCAGCGCGGCCGATCGGGTTTCCGGAAGCGGCAGATTGTCCATCGAACGGAACGTGAATACGGCTGAGTACTTTGTTTCGTCCGAATAGTTTCGAGTTGCCGCGTGAAAGCTGCGGGCGTGAAAGAACAAAACGTCGCCGGGCTGAAGTTCCGCCACCACGGCCGTCTGCAGCCAGTTCTGATTCTCTTCCAGATCTTCCCGCAAAAACAGATCGTCGTCCAGTTGGTCGCGCCGAAGCGGCTGCGTGTGCGTTCCCGGAAGCAGCCGCAGGCAACCGTTCTGCAGAGTCTCCGTGCCCAGCGCAATCCACGCGTTGATAAGCTCCGGCCGCATGAACGACCAGTAACGAATATCCTGGTGCCAGCCGGTGTCACTGCTGAATCGCGGATGCTTGGTCATGATGCAGTTGTGGTGGGCCAGCGGCATCACGACCTGCGGCCCCAGCACCTGCTTGAGACGATTCAAAAGAAATCGCTCTTTGACAAGTTCGGAAAACACCGGATCGCGGCTGAATGCCTGCTTCAATCGCCGAATCGTCCGGCCCCCGACAGAATCTCGCGACGTGGGGGCTCCCGGGTAATTCAGGTCCGCTTCATATTCAATGTCGCCAAAGTGAGCGGCCGAATCGCGATGTGTCACCGCCAGGATTCGGTTGCAGTACGATTCCGGAATCAGACTGCGAACGATGACAAATCCGTCGAGCTGGAACTCGCCGAGTTCGAATTCCGTGAACTGCTCCTCCCGCGGCGAAGTTTCCGACATTCCCATTGATTCTCCTGAGTTCCCTCACGTTGTCACGTTCGGTCTTTTGCCAAGCCACAGCAATTCGACGGTCCGCCACACCCGCGTGCCGGACAAACCTCAATCAAGACATCAGACACCGCGGCGGAAGAGCAGAATCCTGCCGTCCGCCGCCAGCGCCAACGGCAGCATAATGCCGGCACCCTGGATGCCAGCGGAAAGATTCTCCCGGCGGCATGCGATTCTTCAAGTCCCGGCAACTGGAATGCTGCAACACGATGGCACGTCACCGCCGGCGAACAATCCGCGGGATCAGCTCCGGTTTCAGCACTACTCCGTGCGGATAGCCGCGTTCCACGGCCAGCAATTCCGCAAAGCACAGTTCCATGTCGTCCAACAGACGCTGTACATCGATCCCCGCAAACCGCGGCTGAAATGGTCGCAGATAGCATGTGCAACTGCCGTACATTTTTCGGGCGCCCGTCAGGTTGCTGCCTTCAAAATGATGCAGGCAAACAGCGCCGTGAATCAGACCCTGAACGAAGGTCTTTTCCCGCCCGACAAGTTCCATCCAGAGGTCCTCAAAGACGTCATGGCTGGCAAAGAATTCCCGCTGATTGAAAAGCCGGATGCCGTCGTCGATTCTGGGATCCTCCGGGTCCAGAGACATGCCTGGTCTTCCTCTTCGATTGACTTCGTCGGATACCGCTGACTCGGCCCGCTGCCGAAACTCGATCGCGAAATGAGTTTTCCTGACTGCGGTGCGATTCCGCCAACACGATGATTCGACAGCCGGAGGACGGGACCGCGGCGTATTCGATAAGGCACGATCGGAATCCCTCCGTTGCCGCCGTCCTTCGGGCGCGATTGAATCTTCAGCCGCGCAACAGCTTGCCGCAGAATTGCCGAATCGCATGAGCCTACCGGGCTTGAGCAAGTCTGCAACCTGTGGCAACACGACTTCGACGGAACTGCATCACCAGCGCCCGGATCGTGAGCCAATTGACAGACCGGGATTTTGGACGGGCAGTTTCACGGCAATTCGAGCGGCGCTCCCCTTCGAAAGCAATGCACCCGCTGTCGACGCCGGTTGACCCGAGACGCAGGATCGAAAACCTCAGTCGTCGAGATACACGCGCGGAACTTGTCTCGCTCAACTGCGGTTGCGCAGCTGAGCCTGCAAATCAGCGACTCGCTGCTCCAGTTCGGCCAGCGGCAGCCCCGACAGGGTCGAGTCACTCGATACAGGACGCCCCAAAAACTGCTCCAACAACTGCAACTTCCCGATCAGCTTTCCTTCCTGCCGCCCTTCCTGCCGCCCTTCCTGCCGCCCTTCCTGCCGCCCTTCCTGCCGCCCTTCCTGCAAGCCTTCCTGCCGACCTTCCAGCAAACCTTCCTTGCGGGCACCCCGCATTCTGGATTCTTCGTCGCGGGCCAGCTTCAGCCGCATCTCATAATCTTCACGTTCTTCGGGCGTTCGAGCGATCATACTCAGTACTCCAGCGGCTTCGTTGAAAACCGGATCTGCAAGTGACGCCGCGATCTGCGACTCGCTGACCTGTGAAGCGTAGCGAAAGAACCAAATCCACTTTTCCAGCGGGCTGGCCGTCATCACAAAATCGGACGGAACCCTTTCCGGCACAGTATACTTCGGCAATTCAATCAGGTGAATCTGCAATCCGCTCGTCAGCGGAATTGCCCCGTCGCGGGAACGAAGCTGAAAGTCCAGGTGAAAACGGTCTGACTCCGCAAACAGTTTTCGGTTTAGCAGACAAATGCTGACTGCCGGAGACAACTCGCCGTATCCTTCCCCCTGCCGCAACTGTCCGACATACAGACTGCACGCGTAGAACGCCAGCCGCTCCGGCAGTTCTGCCGGAGCCGTCGTCTGCATCTCAATGTTCAGCCAGCGACCGGCATCGTCGCGGGCTCGAACATCCAGAATCGCCAGCTTGCCGTCCTCGGCTTCGTGAGGAACAAAGGGATTCAGCAGTTCGACGTGTTGAATCCTCGGTCCTTCCGACAACACGGCGTTCAGGAAATGAATCGTGATGGCGGTATGGTCGGAACTCGCCAGCAATCGCTTGAAAGCGTAATCGATCTTCGGATCAATTCCGATCGTCATCAGGAATCAGTCCCAGCTCAGTGACCCGCCGCTCTGGTACTCGGTTACGCGAGTTTCGAAAAAGTTCTTTTCCTTCGACAGGTCAATCGTTTCGCTCATCCACGGGAATGGATTCGGTGAACCGTACTGAGTCGGCAGGCCGATGCGTTCCAGCCGGCGATCGGCGACATGCTGCACGTAGTCGCGGAACAGGTCGGCGTTCAGCCCCAGGACACCGCGAGGCAGGCAGGACTGAGCGTACTCGATCTCCAGCTCGACGGCCGTCCGTACGCGGTCAATCATCGCCTGCTGGAATTCATCCGTCCACAGTTCCGGGTTCTCAAACTTGATGCCGTTGATCAGGTCAATGCCGAAGTTCAGATGAATGGTCTCGTCCCGCAGAATGTACTGGAACTGTTCACCAATTCCGGTCATCAGATTGCGACGATGGAAGGACAGTACCATCACAAAACCGCTGTAGAAGAAGATCCCTTCCATGATGACGTAGTAACCGATCAGGTTCTTCAGAAACGCCTGCTGACCTTCGAACGTCTCGGTCGAGAAATCGTCGGCCATGACTTCGGCCGTCAGTTCCATTTCGAAGGCATCCTTCTTCGCGATCGTCGGGATCTCCCGATACATATTGAAGATTTCACCTTCGTTCAGCCCGAGCGTTTCGACGACGTACAGGAACGTGTGAGTATGCACGGCTTCTTCAAACGCCTGACGCAGCAGGTACTGCCGGCATTCGGCGTTCGTGACGTGTTTGAAAATCGCCAGCACCAGGTTGTTCCCGACGAGTGATTCAGCCGTCGAAAAGAAGCCCAGGTTTCTCATGATGACCAGACGCTCGTCGTCGGTCAGTTTGTCCGATCGCCAGATCTCGACGTCCCGGTTCATGGGCACTTCCGTCGGCATCCAGTGATTGGCACACCCGTTCAGATAGTGTTCCCACGCCCATTTGTATTTGATGGGCATCAGTTGATTGACGTCCACCTGAGCACAATTGATCAGCCGCTTTTCGGTGGCTTTGAATCGACCGTCGGTTCCGGTGAGAAGTTCCTGTTCGGGAGAGAGAGTAGTGGTCATCGTGACACCTTTGGGAAGAATGGGAATAGTTGGTGAAAATGTTTAACCGGCGAGCCCTGGCGAGCGATTCGATTCTCGGACCTGCTCGGTGGTTAGCGGTTTCGACGACAGACGACCAGCAAACCATTCGCTGTTTCCGACGCGCCACCGGCCTCGCCGAAGAAAGCGACGGCGAACGACATCGCCGGGCTCGCGGTTAAACATGCCGTGGCAACCGGTTTCTCGTTCCCGGGCTCCGGCATCCGGGAACACCTATTCAAAGAGAGAACGTCATCTGAATAGTAAACGAGGGAACAACAGTCGGATTGGAATTCAAGTCTTCAGAATGCTCCCGCAGCATGTTGCATGAAGAAGAAGGTGAATCTCAACGCAAAAACGAATCAGCCGAAGTCTCCTGATTGGCGTCGGAATTGAACGACCAACGGACGCTCGAAATCGTCGCTGAAATCTGGCGAGAAACCTGAATAGGGACGCGTTCGGCCGGAATATAGTGCTTTGTGCCGTTTGCGATCTTACGAGCTAGGTCGAACGTCTCGGCGAGCTCTGAACGTTAGACGGGTCATGCCAAGGAATTGTCGAATCGCTGCATCGTAACCTTCTCGATGCACCCATTCATCATATGGTACGCCACGATCGTGGATCTCGAAGTAGTGCATGACGCGGACGACGCATTGTCTGCAATGAAGTCTTCATGCTGCGGAACAACGACATACCGTGCACGAAACTCCTTCTGGCGTGGTGATGTCAAAAGTTGATGCATGACAACATGATCGGAACCGCTTGCTGACCGGAGATCACATTGAATCCCAGACGTGAAGATCGCCAGCCTTGTGAAAGTGACACAGCCCAACCGGCTTGGACGCGGTCGGTCGTTTTCCGTGCCCACCTGGACAACCGTGACCCATCGAGAGAACAGCGACCGGGACTATTTACGATTCCCTGTTCACTGTTCCCTCACTCACCTACTGACACGCTTCGCATTCCGGATCGTCCAGACTGCATGATGCTTTGACGTTTGTCATGTCTGTGGCGGAACACTCACCGGGATTTTGCTGTTGCCGGCGGTCAGATGAGGTGAGGCGACGGCGGATGCGGGCTGGTCCACTCGGCCGACGGAATCGACTGTCGAACGGTCCACCTGAATGTCGCCCGATGCGCTTTTGTTCTTCATCCAGCGCGGCTGAACGCCGTACTTGTTGACGTCCACTGTCGACTTCTCAATCTGAGTCGCCGCCAGCGTGCGCAGGTAGTACGTTGTTTTCAGACCTTTGCTCCAGGCCAGGAAGTACATTTCGTGCAGTTTTCGGCCGCTGGGTTCGCACATGTAGAGATTCAGCGATTGGCCCATGTCGATCCACTTCTGACGTCGCGCCGCACATTCGATCAGCCACTTCGGCTCGACCTCGAACGACGTCAGATACCGGGCCTTGATGTCGGCCGGAACGCGGTCGATCTCGGTCAGCGTACCGTCGTAGTACTTCAGGGAATCCAGCATATCGGCGTCCCACAGGCCCCGTTCCTTGAGTTCCGTCACCAGCGACGTGTTCACGTGAGTGAACTCGCCGGACAGGTTGCTCTTCACGTAGAGGTGCTTGTAGATCGGCTCGATCGACTGAGACACGCCGATGATCGTGCTGATCGTCGCTGTGGGAGCGATCGCCATGCAGTTGCTGTTTCGCATGCCGTTTTCGGCGACGGCCTTGCGGACAATGTCCCAGTCCATCTGAGCGGATCGGTCGACGTCGATGGCCGAGCCGCGTTCGCGTTCCAGCAGGTCGAGCGTATCGATCGGCAGCAGGCCGCGATCCCATTTCGACCCGGAGTACGTGTCATACGTGCCTCGTTCGGCAGCCAGTTCGGACGAAGCCAGAATCGCGAAGTACGAAATCGCTTCCATGCTGTGGTCAGCGAACTCAACGGCCTGCTTGCTGGCGTAGCTGAAGTTCATTGCCGCCAGAGCGTCCTGGAAGCCCATGATGCCCAGGCCGACCGGGCGATGTTTCAGGTTGGACGTTCTTGCTTCTTCCGTTGGATAGAAATTGATGTCGATGACGTTATCCAGCATCCGCATCGCGGTGCGAACGGTTTCTTCGAGCATCTTCAGGTCAAGTTCGCCGTCAACGATATGGGCACGCAGGTTGATGGAGCCCAGGTTGCAGACAGCGGTTTCCGTCGGTGACGTATTCAGCAGGATTTCCGTACACAGATTGCTGCTGTGAACGACTCCCGCGTGGTCCTGCGGAGAACGGACGTTGGACGGATCCTTCCACGTGACCCAGGGATGTCCGGTTTCGAACAGTCGCGTCAGCATTCGTCGCCACAGTTCCATGGCGGGCAGACGACGGAACATCCGAATCTTGCCGGCATCGGCCAGCCGTTCGTATTCCTCATAGCGTTCCTCAAACGCTTTGCCGTACAGATCATGCAGATCGGGAACTTCGTCCGGGCTGAACAGTGTCCATTCCTGTTCCCGCTGAACTCGCTTCATGAACAGGTCAGGAATCCAGTTGGCGGTGTGCATGTCGTGAGTTCGCCGCCGGTCGTCACCGGTGTTCTTCCGCAGATCCATGAACTCTTCGACATCCATGTGCCACGATTCGAGATAGGAACAGACCGCTCCCTTGCGTTTGCCGCCCTGGTTGACGGCGACCGCGGTGTCGTTGACGACCTTCAGGAACGGAATGACGCCCTGGCTGCGGCCGTTGGTGCCTTTGATGTGAGCGTTCGTGGCGCGAATGCTGGTCCAGTCGTTACCCAGTCCGCCCGCCCATTTGCTCAGCCGGGCGTTGTCCGACACGCTCTTGAAGATGTGCTCCAGATCGTCACTGACGGTCGACAGATAGCACGAACTGAGCTGCGGATGCAGTGTCGCCGAATTGAACAGTGTCGGCGTGGCGGACGTGAACCGCATCGTCGACAGCATGTTGTAGAACTCAATCGCGCGATCCTCTCGCGTTAATGGCGCCTTGCCGGAGCCTGCGTTTGCTCTCAGCTCTCGACTCTCGACTTTTGACTCTCCCATCGCCAGCCCCATCGCGACGCGCATCCAGAAATACTGCGGCGTTTCGATGCGCCGGCCATCGATGTGCAGCAGATAGCGGTCGTAAACCGCCTGCATTCCGGGGTACTTGAACAGGTCGTCTCGTTCCGGCCGCAGCGCGGCGGCAATGCGAGTCAGGTTGTACTGCCGCAGGTCGGGGGTCAGGCGTTCGGCGACGATTCCGTCGATGATGTAGTGTTCGAACTGATTGCGGTACAGCCGTTCGAAGTCGTCCGGATCGGAAGGAGCGCTGCCCAGAGCTTCGTTGGCGATCACCATTCGCAGCAGCCGCGCGGCGACAACGTCATAGGCAGGATCCCGCTCAATGCGCATGCGGGCGGCCAGAATCATGGCTCGGTAGATTTCCGCCACGCTGATGTCGTCGTAAACCGACTTCATCACTTCTTCCAGCAGCACGTCAACATCGCAATCGGCCAGACCGTGGCAGGCTTTTTCCAGGCGAGTGCGGATGCGGCGGGAATCGAAGGGAACCCGCACGCCGTCTTCCAGCTTGACGCTCAGCCGCGGTGTCGATTCGGCGTCATCTTCCAGACCTGCGTGAGCCTGCAGCGAGCGAATCTTGGCATGTTCCGCCCGGTAGACGATGTAGCGCCGAGCAACACGGTAGTGCTCGCGCTTCATCAACTGCAGTTCAACAATATCCTGAATGTGTTCAACCGTTGTGCCGTCGTCGGTGGCCGCCGCGTGAGAAACTTCAGCGGCGACCGAATTCACGATCTGCTGAATTTCACCCCTGGTGTCATCGTCCAGCGGCTGGTTTTCGGCAAGGTTCAGCTCGGCACGAAATGCGTTTTCAATCGCCCGGCCGATCAGCCCGGCGTTGTAAGGAACCCGGCGTCCATCGCGCTTGCAAACAATCCACTCTGCCTGTGCCCGAATCATTCGAGACTCTCCCCTTCGAAAGAAAATCATCCAGATGAATACCGCGCTTCGTACGCGGCGACTCCGTCAATCGCACTGTTCCGACAGCACAACTGTCCGATCCTGTCCGCTGAATCACGGAAGAGAAACCGCCTGCCAAACCAGCTCCATTCAGCCAGCCCGAAAGCACGACTTCTCATCCGAAATCTGACGAACCAGTCATCAGCATGCGGCGCACCGCGCAGCAGTCAACGCAGATCAATCACGGGAGAACACAGCACGAATGTGCCGGAAAGAAGACCCGAAGAATCGGCTGGCGTGACGGCCATACGACGAGTGTGCAGCATTGACCTCCTTGTAGCAGGAAAGCGTCCTTGCGGGGCCGCAGATTAAGAACGTCTGCGACCGTGTCAAACGAGTCCCTGAGCCGTACTCAAGTTCCCGTCAGCGAACACGTTAAGACGCCCCAACGGGCGCCATTCCGCGCTCTGTGAAATCGACAGCCATCGACTTCCACACGCAATATAAAGGGTTTATTAAGTCTGTCAACACTAAATGTTGTGTGTTTACAGAATCGGAACACAAGTCGTTTCGCCCTAGAAAAAAGTCCAAAAATTCCCGAATCACGGTGACTCCGACCAGTCACCGCCGCGCGGTTTCTCCCGTCTGCCGGCGCCTCGAATTCACCTTCCGGCGCGCGAAGATTGACAATACGTGCGCTGCCGAGAAAGATGAAAACTATGCTGTGTGAACTCGTGAAATCTGCCTGCCGGTTGGAAGTCCTTTCGCCCAAGCCCGGCAATGTCTGTCCGGGTTCGGAATTCGACGGTGCCAGCGTTGCCGACTTCCTGACGTCCGCTGACATCATCGCGCCGATTCTTTCTTCACAGGAGATTGATTCGCCAGGGCGCGCCATCTACGAATCCGTGCGGCAGACTCGTGAGGTTGTGGGTCACAACACCAACCTTGGCATCATTCTGCTGCTGGCGCCGCTGTGTCGCGTGCCGATGCAGGTCTGCCTCGCGGACGGGCTGCCGGATGTGCTGAACAAACTGACCGTGGCCGACGCTCGATGGACTTACCGCGCAATCGCGCTGGCGAACCCCGGAGGCCTGGGCAGCGCTGACCAGCAGGACGTTCGCAGCGAACCGGACGAAGACCTGCGCAGCTGCATGAACCTTGCCGCCGATCGAGACTTCATCGCTCGGCAGTACAGCAACGGGTTCGCGGAAGTGCTGAGGTTTTCCCGCGACTGGAACCACCTTCCGGATGAAGCCGATCCTGGTATTTCTCAGCGAGTCTGCGGACTGGCGCTGACGCTGATGTCCGAATTCGGTGACTCACTCATCGCCAGAAAATGTGGTGTCGAACTATCAGCAACCGTTCAGCGGATGGCCGCCGACATTCTGCAGTCGGGCTGGCCGGTCACCGAACGAGGAATCACGCGGTACCGCGAATTCGATGCCTTCCTGCGAGCCGACGGTCATCGACGCAACCCCGGGACAACGGCTGACATGGTCGCCGCCATTCTGTTCGCCGGATTCCGTGACCACCTGCACGCCAGGACCGCTGCGCCGGACGCTGATGTCTGATTCGTTCCCGGCAGTCTCTCCCAGGACCGCTGTCCGAATTTCGGCGACCGTTCCACCCTGGAACACGTAAGCTCTGTACCGTCTGTCCTTCACAACAACGGTCTCGTTCCACGGACTCCAGCCCTGGACCGAGTGAACGACGGGAACTCAGTTCGCGAGTGAAGGAAAGCCGAAATCCGTGGCGGTCCGGTTTTCGCGGCGGAGGGCCCTGACAGCGCGGCGGCGAATATTCAGTCGGTCTCGATCACGATATCGGCAGCTTCGCCAGACATCATGTCCTGAAAGCGCCTTTGCACTTCTTCGTTCGAAACGTCTTCGATGTGAGTCGCGATCGTCCAGCGGTGGCCGAACGGATCCTGAATCGTCCCCGCGCGATCGCCGTAAAACTGATCGCACAGCGGTTTGAATTCCGAGGCCCCGGCGCTGATGGCGGCGTTAAACACGGCGTCGACGTCTTCGACATACAGCATCAGTCCGACGGCGGAACCCTGCAGCGATTCGGGGCCTCTGATGTCCATTTCCGGAAACTCGTCGGCCAGCATCACGCGAGCGTTTCCGATCTGCAGTTCCGCGTGTCCGATGCGTCCGTCGTCGCCGGTCAGCCGGAACAGTTCGTGCGCGCCGAATGCCTTCCGGTAGAAGTCAATCGCCCGGTCGGCGCCGCGGATGATGAGATAGCAGGTGACCGAGGAATAACCGTCCGGCAGCCAGTGAGTGGAGTTTGTCATCAGCCCGTCCTGAATAGAGGCGAAGCCTGGATGGAGGTGAAGAACGTGTTCTCGATTTTCCGCCAGCAGCTTTCCGGCCGCTGGTTTCCGGCAGCAGCCGTGTGCCCGACCAATGGAGTGCGCCGGGGCGACTCGGTCGTGCAGCATGACGGTTGCGAAATCGTCCGGCAAGCGCGAGCGATTTAGCCGGTCGACGAACCTGGCGATCGTGTCTTGATCTGAGCCGGCAGCGTCGGGCGCCGTATCCGTGCGTCACCTGCGCGGCTGACTTCAGCGGCCCGTGGCGCGCTGCCGCGCGGTTCAGCCTGCGTAGGTTGATTTGCCGGAGCGACCCGGTACGCTCCGGCAAACACCTTCCAACGGCCTCAGCAGAAGCTTCTGATCTATGCCACATCCTGTACTGATCAACGGCGAATGGGTTGCGTCCGCGGGGACTCAGACATTTCAGGCGGTCAATCCGGCCACAGAACAGACATTGCCGGGAAAATTTCCTGTCAGCCCGTGGTCCGATCTCGACAAGGCAATTGCCGCGGCGGTGGAAGCGGCCAAACAGATGCGAGGCTGGCCGGGATACCGCGTCGCCAAGTTTCTGGATGAGTACGCATCCGAGATTGAAACGAGAACCTCGGCGCTGGTGGAGGCCGCTCATGAAGAAACCGGGCTGCCGAAGTCGCCTCGACTGCAAAACGGCGAACTTCCCCGCACAACAAATCAGCTTCGCCAGGCGGCTGAAGCCGCGCGATCGAATTCCTGGCGCGTGCCGACAATTGATACCGCCGCCGGCATTCGTTCCATGCTGGGACCCATCGGACCGGTGGTGGTATTCGGGCCCAACAATTTTCCGTTTGCCTTCAACGGCATCAGCGGCGGTGACTTTGCCGCCGCGATTGCCGCGGGAAATCCGGTGATTGCCAAGGGACATTCGTCGCACCCCGAAACAACTCGCATCTTTGCGGAAGCGGCGCTGGCGGCGAGTCAGAAGCACAATATGCCGCCGGGTCTGGTGCAGCTCATCTATCGAACCGGTCACGAAGACGGTTACAAGCTGGTCAGCGATCCTCGAATCGCGGCGAGCGGCTATACGGGAGCCCGCCACACAGGACTCAAACTGAAGGCCGCCGCAGATCAGGCGGGCAAGCCGTTCTACGCGGAACTTTCCAGCATCAATCCGGTCTTCATCCTGGCCGGAGCACTTAATGAACGAGCTGATGCGATCGCCGACGATTTCAGCGGAAGCTGCCTGATGGGTGCCGGGCAGTTCTGCACAAATCCCGGCCTGGTCATCCTTCCTGCGGGAAGCGCCGGCGACGCGTTTGTCGGACTGATCGCCGCACGCTTCGAATCCGCCGCGCCGGGAACCATGCTGAACGAAGGTGTTCGACAAAGCTTCGCGGCCGGCATCAAAGCATTGCAGGACGCGGGAGCCCGACTGGTCACCGGCGGACAACCCGGCGGCGGAACCGGCGTCAGTTTCCGGAATACACTGCTGACGGTTCGCGGATCGCAGTTTCTGGAACATCCGGCCGCGTTCCAGACGGAAGCCTTCGGCAACGGATCGCTGTTTGTGCTGGCCGACAACCCTCAACAAATGCTGGCGATCGCGGAATCTCTGGAAGGCAATCTGACGGGCTGTCTGTACACGTCCAACGACGGAAGCGACGACGAAATCTACAGTCTGATCGAACCGGCCCTGCGGACAAAAGTTGGTCGTATTCTGAACGACAAGATGCCGACCGGAGTTGCCGTGTCGCCCGCGATGAATCACGGAGGTCCGTTCCCTGCGACGGCGCATCCCAACTTTACGGCCGTGGGCATTCCGGCATCGATCGCCCGCTTCTCCGCGCTGTATTGCTATGACAACGTGCGGCCCGATCGACTTCCGGAAGTTCTGAAAGACAGGAACCCCGGCGACGTTTGGAGATGCATCGACGGCGAATGGACAACACGAAACGTGAGCTGATGTCCCCACCGCCGCTGCCGTCGATCATCCGGGGTACCACATCTTCGAAGAAGTTGTGCGGCGCAGCCGTCGGAAACCGTGATGAGACGTGATTGCTCGATCCAGCGTTGCGGTCCGAATTGGCGTCCACTGATTTCACAGATTCACACAGATGGTACCAATTGGAGGGCGAGGCTCCTGCCGAGCCGCTGCCGCAACGGACGTCATCTGGCACACGCGGCTCGGCAGGAGCCTCGCCCTCCCGGAAATGCGCTTGTCCCGGGTATTTCATCTTCCAAGTAGTCACACTTGACCGACCTCTCGTAAACGGAATTCAGGAAGCGTTACGAATGATGAGTCGCCTCTGCCGCGCCGGATGTTTCGTGTTACTGGCCGTGCTGGTGTCGACGATGGCTGCGTTCGGCGACGACAATCAGCGGATCAATCCGGATGGTGTCGTCGGCAGGCTGTTGATTTGCGGCGGCGGCTCGATTCCGGATTCCGCGCGTGAGGCGTTCGTGACTGCGATCAGCGAGCTGCTCGAACAGGACGCGAACAAGCCGGCGGGAACGGTCGTTATCGTCGGCACCGCATCGGATGATCCCGGCGCTGCCGCTGAAAAGTCAGCGACGATGTGGGCCGAAGCCGGCATCGCGGTGGAACGCATTCAAACGGCTCAGACGGACATCCGCGATCTCGCCGAACAAATCGATGCTGCGGTCGCGGTGTGGATCGATGGCGGCCAGCAGCGAAGACTCGCGGAGGCATACGCGGGGACTGCCGTTGAAGAATCGCTGCATCAACTGCTTCAGCGAAATGGCGTGATCGGAGGAACGTCCGCCGGTGCGGCCATCATGTCCGGTGTGATGATTGCCGGCGGTGAGACCCAGCCGGAGATTTCCCGCGGACTGAACCTGCTGCCGGGAATCATTATCGACCAGCACTTCCGCCAGCGAAACCGGCAAGGTCGCTCGCGGACCGCCGTGGCGACAAATCCGATTCACTTTGGACTGGGCATTGACGAAGATACGGCCGTGCTGATTCAGGGACGACACCTGCAGGTTGTTGGCAGCGGTACAGCCACGGTGATGCTCGCCGAGACGAATTACCGTGACGCTGACGAGGTGGAATTGAAAGCCGGCAGCATCGCTGACATCACGCAGCTTCGTCGAGCTGCTCGGGACCGGGCGGCCGGACAAGACCCCGGAATTCCGCAATTCGGGCCGCCGTCAGTTCCGCACGGTTCACTGGTGATCGTCGGAGGCGGACCGCTTCCGGCGTCGGTCGTCGACAGGTTCATTGAGCTGGCTGGCGGCACGGAAGCTCGGATCGCGGTGCTGCCCACCGCGTGCCTCGCCGGCAGGCCCTGCGCACGACGGCTCCCGAATTTCTGACGAGCGCTGGTGTCGCCGACGTGACCGTGCTGCCGCACAGCCGTCCGGATGAAGTGGCGTCGGAAGAGTTTCAGACGGTGCTGCAGCAGGCGACGGGAATCTGGTTTGACGGCGGTCGTCAGTGGCGGTTCGTGGATGCCTACGAAGGCACGGTCGCCGTCGAACTGTTTCGCGACGTGCTGCGCCGCGGAGGCGTGATCGGCGGCAGTTCCGCCGGAGCCACGATTCAGGGCGAATACCTGGTCCGCGGCCACCCGCTGGGCAACACAGTGATGATGGCCGAAGGCTATGAGCGAGGTTTCGGATTCCTTCCGGGAGTCGCCATCGATCAGCACTTTTCCCAGCGAGGACGCCGACCTGATCTGCTGCCGGTAATCGCCAGGCATCGTCAGCTTCTGGGCATTGGAATCGACGAAGGCACGGCTCTGGTGGTGAATCGCACGGCGGAAATCATCGGCGAACATTCCGCGTTCTTCCTGCGGCACCAGAATTCCCGGAAGAACTGCCGGATCCGACGGACGATGACGCACGGCTTGCTATGTGGAAGTGCCGTCTGGTGAATCAGTTCAACTCAGCCGGAAACTGTCGCGACGGCGACCGGCGTAAGTGTGTTGTCTCCGACAGTGCGGTCGACGAAACGAGGTAAGTCGCAGCATCGATCAGTCCAATAGTGAAGATGTGAATGTGCAAGATTCCCCGTGAACAACTTTGCGATTCGGATCGGCAGTTTCGGTCGACGAAGTACGGCAGCCAACGTGAGTTGCGACCCATGACAGAATCCATTATCCACCGGCCAGTGTTTGTTCACACGATCCAAAATCAGTTGAACATTTCCTCATCGACCGGAAAGTATCGCTGACCTTTCTGCAGTACCCGGCCATCGATGCGGCCTTCGTCCTCCCATTCGACGATTTCAATCAGGAAGACTCTGCTTTCGATCCTGAGCGTCTTCGAGAGACTGATCACGGACGTGACAACAAAGCTCTGTCAACGCCCGCCCAATGAAAATAGCGTCATCTGAATGCCGTCCGGTGAATCAGTTCAAATCAGCACGCTGTTGGCGGACATCGCGGATTCCAAGGACCGAACCGACGACCACAGAGCTGCGGAACAATGAAGCACCGTTGTGTTTCTCGCGCGAAATGGCGGTGGATCGAGCGTTCGGCCGGCTGATTTCGATTGAATCGATCGGGTTAGGCCAGTCCCGTCAGCACGCCGTCGTTGCAGAAGTTTGGGCTGCCGAACGTTTCGATGTGGTGGCCAAAGCCGTGGGCCAGAGCCATCAGCATTCGGTTGTGCGGCACCGCCGGATACTTCAGCGACCGGCCCATTTTGAAGTCCAGACCGTTGCCCACCATCACAAACGGAATGTTGTTCAGTGTGTGGCTGTTGCCCTGTCCCAGTTCATTGCCCCACAGCACCAGCGTGTTGTCCAGCAGGGAACCGGAACCGCCGGGTTCCGGAGTCTCCGCCAGCCGCTGCACCAGATAAGCCAGTTGCTCGGCGTACCACGTGTTGATCTTCGTCAGCTTTTCGTGAGCCTCCTTGTTCTCGTCCGGCTCGTGAGACAGCTCATGATGACCCTCTTCAATTCCCAGCCACGTCATCTTCGGCTGACCGACAGAATTCGTGATCTGAAACGTGGCGACTCGTGAGAAGTCGTTGACGAAGCTGTTGACAAGCAGATCCATCTGCATTCGCGTGATCTTCGGAATGTTGTCGTTTTCTTCCCGCACGCCCTGTTCCAGTTCCGGAACCGCGTGGCCGGCGTCGTTTTGTTGGTCCTGCTGAAGCTGTTTCTCCATCGCTCGCACAAACGAAGCGTGTTCTTCCAGCAGACGGCGGTCATCCTGGCTGACGATGGCACTTAGTTTACGCAGGTCGTCCTGCACATCGTCCAGCACGCTGGTCAGTTGCTCCCGGTCTTTCACCTGCCCGTACATTTTCTTGAACATCTGATAGGGATCATCGATCGGTGCCAGCGGTTTGTTGGCTCCCGCGTAGCTCATGCGAGTCCACGTGTCGGCGCGATCGGGAACCATCACGCCGAATTCCAGCGATCCGAAGCGCGTGCGAGTTTCGTCCCTGGACTGCAGGAAGTTTCTGATTTCCTGGTCGATGGAAATTCCGCTGGCCCAGCCGGCAGGAGTATCGGAACCGCCCTGAATGTTGCCGGGAAACAGTTCCGTTCCCGTCAGCAGGCACCCCATGCCGCGCATGTGGTTGTCGCCGTCGCCACGGACCTTGTCGCACAGGCCGTGCAGCACCAGCATGCGATCCCGGTGCGCCGCCAGCGGTTCCAGAATTCGTTTCAGAGTAAACGATTCGCCTTCTTCGTCCGGCCAGAAATCCCACGGCACGGTCCCATTCGGGCTGAACATCACCACCAGCCGCTGCTTGCGAACGGCGCCTGCGGCCGGCGACGCAAAGCTGCTGAGATTGCTGATGAACGGCAGAACGGCGGAGGCCAGTCCGAGCTGTCGCAGGAATTGTCGGCGAGTTGTCATGGGAAGTCTTTGCTGGATTTGGGTCTTCGAAACTTCACGCGTGTCGCAGCCGGCGTTTCGTCAGTCGACTCGCGGCCATTCATGAACCTTCGTGAGTCATGATAGTTCAGACGTCGCCTGGCCGATGCGCTTAGTGCGTCCCGGCGGTCGGCGTTTCCTGGTTGCCGGAAGCCACATCGGCAGAATTCTGATGCATCGCGGACCGTACCGCGATCTCCACCATGATCTGCTTCATATTAAAATCCGTGCTCTTAAAGAAGTCGGCCAATTCCTGAACTGTGTCCGGTCCAAAGGCCAGTATCGGCTGCTGAACCATGTGATGGAAGAGCTGTCGAACAAAGGACCGATGAGTTTCCGGGCTGTCGACCAGGAAGGCGGCCAGTTCCTTCGCTCCGTGGAATTGCTGGTCTTCTCCCGTTCGATCGCGGTAGTGTCCGGAATCGTCGATGGGCCGATCTTTTTCGGTCGTTCGAAAACGGCCGACGGCGTCAAATTCTTCCAGAGCGTAACCCAGCGGATTGATCATGTCGTGGCAGTTGGCACACGCCGCCGGGCTGGTTTGCAGAGTGACTCGTTCGCGAGTTGTCAGTTCGGGATTCAGTTCCGGAGGCAGCGGAGCCACGGCGACCGGCGGCGCCTTGAGGGCTCGACCAAGAATGCCCCGCGAAACGAAAACGCCCCGATGGATGGGTGAACTGGTTGAGTGATATGCAAAGCCGCTCAGGATGAACGGATGCGAAATGACACCGGATCGGTACTCCGGTTCGAACGGCACGGAATGAAAGTCGGAGTCACCTGGCAATTCCACGCCGTAGAACTCCGCCAACCGGTGATTCAGCCAGACGTTTTCCGTTGTCAGCAGTTTTCGAAATCCGTCGGAGTCCGATTCGACGGCTTCCCGCAACAGCAGTTCCAGCGATGTTCGCAGATCAAAGGCAACGTCGGCGGTGAAATCCGGATACGCTTCTGTGTCCTTGCTGACGTCGCTCAGACGTTCCAGATTCATCCACGAGCGCAGGAATTCCTGCAGCCGAGTTCGGCTGCGGTAGCTGCTGACCAGCCGCCATGCCTGGTTGCGAACGGCCTGTTCGTCTGACAGTTCGCCGTTTTCCGCGGCCTGCAGCAACTGAGCGTCGGGAACAGAATTCATCAGGGCGAACGACAAACGCGATGCTCTGGCAAACTGATCGTCGGCGCCAGTGACTTCACGATACAGAAAGCGGGGCGACTTCAGCGCCAGCAGCACAACGCGGCGAACGGCTTCGTCCGGCGTTTCGCTTTTTTCAAACTGAGCCGTCACGTAAGACTGCCGCAGTTCGTCGGTCAGCGGTCGCCGGAAGGCTCGCGTGACAAACGTTTCGGCAAACTGACGCAGGCGTTCCGGCCGTCCTTCGTCCTCCTTTGTGTTGACGAGCAGTCCCAGCATCCGCTGCACGTCTTCCGCCGCCTCAATCGCCGCGTAGGTGACGGCTTCATCCCATTCCCTGGACACGTAGGTGCCGCGTTCGTAGCCGCTGCTGCGATCATCGGGAGGGAACGGTGTGTCGATGACCAGAATTGTCGGGCTGCCTTCGGGCGTCAGGCAGCGTTCGGGAATCGGCTGATCGACTCCGCCGGGCGGACGCCACCAGAGTCCAACCGAAGCAGTCGGCTCCTTGAATGTGAACCAGTGCAGCCGGATGGGATACAAACGACCGGACAGCAAAAACAGACGTTCGCGATATTCACGGATGTCACCCGATTTCACCCAGGCGTCAATCAGCGGCGTATCGGTGTCGTTGACGAACAGCCGGCCGCCGTTTTCCGTTTTCAGAACGAAGTCGTACCAGCCGGTTTCATCAACGATCAGCGAACCCTGCCATCGAACTGAAAACTCTTCGTTGCCGGGAATCTGTTCGGCATCGGGAGTTCCTTCGCCGAAGTTGAAATCCACGACCGGATCAATTCGGTCGAACGCCTGTTCGTCGTTCCTGAAGTGACGCGACTTGTAGTACTGCGCAGCCAGCCCGTGTTTGTCGCCGGGCTGGGCGGTCCACGAAAAGCTGGCCGCGACATCAGCGACCGTGTTGCGATACTGCGAGACCGTCAGCCGGCTGAGAGCAATCTGCGGAGGATGGATGCGAGCCTGGGCTTCGGGCGAATAGAACGCCTGCTGCATCCACCTGGCGACGACTTCGGCATCTTCACCGGTACACATTTCCGGTTCGCCTTCGGGCATGGTTTCGGAAATGACCTGCGCCAGTTCGAAATTCGACTTGTCGCCAAAGATTGGTTTTGGGCAAAGATCGACGACACCCTCACCGCGTTCGCCATGACAGGATACGCACCGCTCCGCAAAGATCTCCGCGCCTCGCTGCAGGTCGTTATCCGCGGCAGCCGGTTCGTCCGCCGACAACCGAGTACACCCGGCGGCAACCAGAATGAGAATCAGGCGCAGTGGCATCAGTACAGTCGTGAGATGAAGGTGATGGGAATTCAATGCCGTTTGCCGCGAAGTCAATTCTTCTCGCAGCGACAGTTTGTGGCAGTGAGGAGTGCCAGGCGGGAACGACGAATGACTCGCCGCAGGAAGCATTTTATCCGCCACCTGGGGACGCGGCAATAATTCGCAATTGTGAGACATCGCTTTCACGAATGGTGCCGCGGTTGTTGCCGGTCGCTCGGAAAACCACTCTCGGCGCGGCGCTGGCTGCGCGAACGGTGGAAATGGCGACCGGGCACTCTATAGTGACCGCCCCGGTGCAGGTTGCATCGGGGCGGACGTCCGCTATACCGCGAGCGGGGCAGAATGAGACATTCGGGCTCGCGGGAGCAAGTAGAGCGAAAAGTATCGGCGTCCGCCGCGGCCAGTATGAATCAGATTTTCCGTCGCGGACGATGTCACGAGTCTGAGTTGGCGCACCGTTTCGGGACTCGCGATCTCATACCGGGACACGCGGTCTCGTCCACGACGGCCGCTGGCGGGAACCGACTCGCCGGACGCCCGAACCGGCATCGCAGTTTTCATTGTTATCGCAACAAGGGACGAAACGTGAATCGACCTCACGGAAACAGCAGTCTTCCCGAACCGACAGTCCGAATGGCCGAAGGCTGGCATTGCCTGCACATTTACTACGCGATCGATCAGGCGGCGCTGCAGCGAGTTGAACCGGCCGATCGTGCTCACGGGCGAGCCGACGTGATCCGAATTCTGGACCCGTCGGGCGAACATGCACCCGAGCGGCTGCAGGTCTCCGTCGTGTCCGGTCATCGCGCCGATCTGGGAATCATGATGATGGACCCGGATCCGCTGAAGATCGATTCGGTGCGGCAGAGGCTTCGATCCACGGCACTCGGAGCAGCCCTGAAGCCCGTGTACTCGTTCGTTTCAATCACCGAGATTTCCGAATACGTGCCGTCCGTCGAACAATACGCGGAACGTCTGCAGCGGGAAGGCACGGGACCGGACGATCCCGCGTTTCAGGCGAAAGTCAGCGCCTACGAACAGCGACTGCCGATGATGAATCGCCAGCGGTTGTATCCGGAAATTCCGCCGTTTCCCGTGATCACCTTCTATCCGATGAACAAGGCACGGCATCCGCTGGCCAACTGGTACATGGCTCCCTTCAGCGAACGCAGCAATATGATGGCGGAACACGCCACATCCGGCATCCGATTCGCCGGCCGCGTGTCGCAGCTCATCACGGCGTCCACCGGATTCGACGACTGGGAATGGGGCGTGACTCTGTGGAGCCGATCGCCGGAGCACATCAAGGAAATCGTGTACAGCATGAGGTTCGACAAAGCGTCAGCGAAGTACGCGGAATTCGGTTCGTTCTACCTCAGCTACGCAATGGCCGCCGAAGATGCGCTGGCGCACCTGCTGGTTTAGTATTTTTGAGAGATTACCAACCCGGCGCAGGTCGGTTGGCAGCGTTCCGGGAAATCAGCGTCGCGGATTGTTCTGCGGTCCGGCGCCGGATTGGCGGGCGGTCCGCGTCAAAACGCGTCGGTGCCTGACGTATGACAAGCTCTGACACTTCATCGTCGTCTTCCACATCGCTGATGACCTGGCTGCGGCTGATGCGTCTGCCGACCGTGTTCACGGCGCTGGCCGACATCCTGTGCGGCTTCCTTGTCAGCAGCGCCGTCGGTGGCGGCATGAGCGTCGGTGAAGTACTTGCAAAGCCGGAACTCTGGTGCCTGCTGGCAGCCAGCGCCGGTTTGTATCTGGGCGGCATGGTGCTGAACGACGTGTTCGACGCCCGGCTTGATGCCGTCGAACGGCCCGAACGCCCCATTCCTTCCGGACGCATTTCCGTCAGGACCGCCGCCGTGTTTGGAGCCTCGCTGCTGGTCACCGGTGTTGTGTTCGCATGGCTGTCCGGTCATCTGGCCGAAACGGGAACAGGCGGTCTGAATGTTGCCGTGTTGCTGGCCATCGCGGTCGTCGCGTACGACGGACTGCTGAAACCGACGGTGCTGGGACCGCTCGGGATGGGCACGTGCCGATTTCTGAATGTCCTGCTGGGAGCCTCCGCAAGCGGCGTCTGGCCCGATCATCTGAAGGGACCACAGTTCGATGTCGCTCTGGCGCTGGGCGTCTACATCACGGGAGTCACATTTTTCGCGCGGAACGAAGCCGGTGGCGCGTCGCGCGTTTCGATGAGCCTTGCCATGGGGCTGATGCTGGCGGGAATTGCCGTTGACGTTCGGCTTGTCCGGACCGGCGACTTCCCGGAGTCTGTCGTCACCGGAACACTGATCGCTCTGGGTTTGGTCGCCGCCAACGTGGTGATTCGCTGCAGTCGCGCGATTCGCAGTCTTCGGCCGAAGCTGGTGCAGAAAACGGTCGGGCTGCTGCTGCTTTCGATCATCTTTCTGGACGCGGCGATGGTATTCTGTGTCACGGGCGATGCGTCGCTGGCGTCGCTGGTCGTGTTCCTGGTGGTTCCGGCGACACTCATGAAACGCGCAATCCCGCTGTCATAGTCAAAGCCGTCATGATTTCGTCATCAACCGACAACCCGGACACATTGCTGGAACGGGAACACAATCCGTATCTGGCACCGGAACGGCTGCATGAACCGGCCCCGCTGCCGAAACAGTTCTACGCTCGAAAGGTTTTCCTGATTCTTGTCGGCGTGATGCTGCTGACGATTGTCGGCGGAACCATTGCCGCCCACATTGATATCGAAAGCATCATCGTCAGCGGCGCGATTGTCTCCCTGCTGGGGATTTCGATTGCGGTGCTGGCCATGCGGGTGCGGCGCTGGACCGGCGTCATGTTCGGGCTCAGCGGGCCGGCGATTACCCTTTTCTGCTTTCTTTTGATCAATATTCAGGAATGGAGCCCCGGAGATGCGCAGGTTCCCGTGTCCCGCATTGTGACGGTGTACGCCGCCGTCGCGATCGTACTGGGGATTGCTGCGTTCGTAACCCCCGACGACCACAGCGTGTTCGGCGACCAATCCAGCGCCGACGCGGACAGCGCACACCAGAACAGACCGCCGACTGTGTAAAATCCTTCGGAGCACTGACATGCGAACCGACACCCCGGTGAAAACGGCGTCCGGCACTTTTCGACCGCCGATTCCGTTCGGCTCACGACGCGGATCAGCGGATTCCTCGCGCCGGCATCAGCCCGCTGTCGTTGCCGTATTTTTCAGCCTGTTATCAGCCATCGCGGGAGCGACTCCGGCGGACTGTAACGAAGCGGTGGAACCACGGTTTTCCGTCACGATGGATTCGGACGGCATTCTGGTTCAGGAAAACGACCGACCCGTCCTGCGCTATCAGACAGCCGTCCAATCGAAGGACGGTCGGTGGCCGCGCAATAACTATGTGCATCCCGTGTACGATCTTGACGGCAACGTCATTACCGAAGATTTCCCGGTAGACCACGGTCACCATCGCGGCATTTTCTGGGCCTGGCACCAGGTGCTGGTCGACGGCAAACCGATGGGAGATTCGTGGGTTTGCGAAGACTTCGAGTGGGATCTGGAATCGCGCGCCGCGAAGCTCGATCACGACAAGGTCACGCTGTCAGCCGCCGTTCTGTGGAAGTCACCGGCGCTGGTTGACGACGACGGCCGGCAGGTTCCCTTCGTGCGTGAAGCGACCACGATCACTGTCCATGCTCAGAAGGACGAACGGCGATTTGTCGACTTCCGCATTACCCTGCAGCCGCTGTTCGACGACGTGCAGATCGGCGGGTCGCCGGACGAAAAGGGCTACGGCGGCTTTTCGCCCCGCATCCGGTTGTCGGACCGTACAACGTTTGTCGGCCCCGCCGGCGAAGTCGAACCGCAAATCACGTCGATTGAAGCCGGCCCGTGGATGGACATCGCCAGCGACCAGGGAGGTGTCACGATGGTCTCACATTCCGGCAATCCGGGATTTCCGGAACCGTGGATTCTTCGTCGCGAGTCAAGCATGCAGAACGCAGCGTGGCCCGGTCGCGAACCCGTGCGGCTGTCGAAGGACCACCCGCCGACTCTGCGTTATCGCCTGGTGATTCATCGCGGTCCGGCAAGTTACGAACAGCTGCGTAATGGCACGAAGATTTCGAAAAACTGACATCGCGGTGACACCACGCCGCAGCTGGCTACCTCGGGCGGCCCGCGCTCTCCCTCCACAGCATCTGCATTCCACCTCTCCCAGGCGAAGCCCGACCGGGAGGGTCGAGCACGCGAAGGATGCTCGGGAGAGGACCGAGTGCAATCGACGCGGTGACAATACAGCACGATCAACGCGTCGTGCCCTCCCCGAACTTGCTTCGCTGTTCGACCCCTCCTGATGGCCTTCGGCCGGGAGGGTGCATAGGAAACTGCGCGTGCGGCGCGTCCACCTCTCCCAGGCGAAGCCGTCCGGGAGAGGTCGAGCACGCGAAGCGATGCTCGGGAGAGGGCCGAGCGGTGCTTACAGCCAGAGACTGATGAGCTGAAAGGTGAAGATTGCAACACCGACTGCCAGCTTGGCGAACAGTCCGATCATGCGACCGGTCATCGGGCGGCCGATCTGGGAACGCTGTTCGATGGCGGTGCCTTCCAGGCTTCTCCCAGCCACGCTCCCGAAACGCATCGACTGCGGCTCCCAGCACTGCTCCCAGAGCCGTGCCGATCACCGGAATCGGAATCAGAAACGTTCCCGCCACGCTGCCGCCGATCGACAGAATGAACGACAGCAGCATGGCTCGCCGGCTTGCTCCGAGCCTTGCGGCTTTAACGGAACCGGTAAACGCTTCCAGAACTTCACCGACACTCGCCATCAAGATGACGACCAGCAGTGTGCTCCAGTCGGGGCCGCCGTCAGGCTGGCCGGCCACCAGCAGGAACACGCACAGCGACAGAACCATCAGCCAGTTGCCGGGCAGCATCAGCAGGTTAATCGATACGCCGACGGCATTGACCAGCGTCAGAATCGTTGCGGCAATCCAGTAAATCATTCTTCAAACCGCTGTTGGGGAATGCAGCTTTTTGAATGTCAGCGAACTGCGAAAACGGCACAAGCGTTGTGCGGATCAAAGTTCCAGGCGGAGTTTCCGCGGAAATTTCCCGGCCGCGATCCGTGCTTCCCGGGCCGCAGTTGTGAATCGTTACAGCAGGAACATGGCGATTTCGTAGAAGATGACCACTCCCAGCACATCGACAATCGCCGCAATCAGTGGGTTGGACATGATCGCCGGATCGAAGCCCAGTCTTCGCAGCAGCACAGGCAGCATTGTTCCCGCGATTGTTCCCAGCAACACGATCAGCATCACGGTGAAGCCGACGACTGTCGCCTGTCGCAGCGTCAGTCCATAGCCGGGCATCATCCAGACGAACAGAAAGTCGACGATTCCCAAACCGCTGCCCAGCAGCAGGGCAACGGTCAGTTCGCGAAGTGTCAGCCGGCGGTCGACGCGAAATTCAGTACCCGGTACGGCAGTGTCGGACGGCTGCAGGGCGAACATGCGAATGAACAGCGTGGCGGACTGAGCACCCGCGTTGCCTCCGCTGGCCATGACCAGCGGCAGAAACAGGACGATCAGAGTGGCTGTCAGGCCGGGCGGAGCGTCCGCGGCTCGGCTTCCTTCGGGGCTTGTCACGTGTTCGTAGTATTTCAGAACACCCGCCGTCATCAGCGCGACGAATGACAGCAGCAGCAGCCAGATTCCCCGCTTCCACAGGATCACGGGCAGCGGCGTGTCTGCGTAGTCGTCGCGCAGCGGCTCGACAGCTCCCTGACGATAGGCGTCTTCGGTGGCTTCTTCCTGCACAACGTCCAGTGCGTCGTCGTGAGTCACAATGCCGACCAGCCGGTCGTCGGAATCGACGATGGGCATGGCGATGAAGTTGTAGCGGGCGACTTCCTGAGCCACGTGTTCCCGATCCTCGTCCACTCGCATGCGGATCGTATCGGGCTGCATGATGTCGCTGAGCACCGCGTCCGGCTTGGCCAGAATCAGTTCCCGCAGGGAGATCAGTCCCAGCAGTCGCCGCTTGTCGTTCAGAATATAGACGTAATAGATGGTTTCGCTGTTCGGGGCCTGCTGGCGCAACCGCTGCAGAGCTTCGCGGACGGTAATATCGGCCGGCAGCGACGCGTATTCCGTCGTCATGATGGAGCCGGCGCTGTGATCGGGATACGACAGCAGCCGGCGAATGTCGTTGCGTTCCGCCTGAGCGATCAGCGGCAGCAGATCTTCGACACGTTCCTGCGGCATTCGCGAAAGCAGGTCGACGCGGTCGTCGGCCGACATTTCCTCCAGCAACTCCGACAGCCGGCGGCGATCAAGCTGTTCGACAAGCTCCTGCTGTCGCTTCAGAGCGATGTATTCGAAGATTTCGACCCGCAACCGCAGGTCGGCGTGATCCAGGACGGTCCAGACTTCTCGTGGTTCGAGTTCTTCCAGGATCGAAGCGACAACGGCCGGATGCAGAAACTGGCAGAGTTCCGTCAGGCCGTGTCGATCGTTTTCCTGCACCATGACCCGCACGTCAGGAAGAATCAGCGAACTATAGGCGTCCGGCATGGTGTTCTTCTTTGAATTCGGGGGCACGGGACTCGAATGAAAAATCCCTGCTGGAGGGCAAGTCCTTCAGCAGGGATTGAAAGCTATGCAGGTCGAAACGTCGGCAGTTGCTCGTTCAGGCGCGGCCATCCGCGGGACGTTATCGAATGCGATCCGGCTGGGCCTGATGTCCTGGCGAACGCGATTTGAGCGAACGCGTTTTATTCTGGCCGGGGCGGACACTGATGCTTTTCGCAACTCTTAGGCCTGCGGCCGATCAGAACATACCCTCCCGTTTCAACGGGAGGGTCGAAGTTTGATCGCCGTGCAGGCGATCAAACGAGGGGAGGGCGTCCGCGCAACGGGAGTTCCCCGTGCATGGCCCTCCCCGCGATCGAACGCCTGAACGGCATTCGATCGGCGACCCTCCCGTTGAAACGGGAGAGTGAAGCAAGTGTCGCTCTGCATTGGCAAATCCTTATCTGCCGATCACATGCCTCGGTTTTCCCCGCCCGCGGCATCGAATGCGGACGCCGCCGCCATTCTGTGCCTTACAGAAAAAATGCACTCAAAAGCCATTCGATCTGCAATTGCCCGGTTGTGAAACGGTTCGCGGCTTGTCGAATTCGCCGAGACCGAGCATCATAGCCGTGCCTGATGCGTTCGCCGTTTTGCAGAACTTACGTGAGCCCGCTTGCATGTCCGACCTGTTTGCTGCTTCGTCGTTTCAATCCCTTCTGCGCGAACTGCGCCGGGAACCGTTTCCGGACGAAGTCGAAGCGTGGCCGGCAGAGAGGTTCGCTGCCATGGCACAGGCCGATGTGATGAAATGGAATCTGCCGGCGGAATGGGGCGGAATCGGGCTGATTGATGCCGAAATGCTGGAAGGACTCCGACTGCTGTCATCCGCGTGTCTGGTCACAACTTTCATCCTGACTCAGAGAAACGCGGCCTGCCAGAGAATCGTGACCTCGTCAAACGACGCCGCAAAGCATCGATACCTGCCGGACCTGTGCGCCGGTAAGACATTCGCAACTGTCGGCATCTCGCATCTGACAACGTCACGGCAGCACGTGAAGACTCCACCTGTCCAGGTGACGCCAGTCGATTCCGGCTTTGTGCTGAACGGGATCGTGCCGTGGGCGACGTCGGCAACTCGCGCGCAAATGCTTGTCACGGGAGGCCAGTTGACGGATGGTCGGCAGATTCTGGCGGCAATTCCCGTCGATCGCGCTGGAGTGGAAGTTCAGCCGCCGGTCAGGCTGATGGCGCTGAACGCTTCTCAAACCGGCGCTGTGCTGCTGAACGACGTCCGGATTTCGCAGGACGAAGTGCTGCACGGTCCGGTGACCGGCGTGATGAAGCAGGGGGCCGGCGGCGGAGCGGGTTCGCTGGGCACCTCCGCCCTGGCGATCGGTGCCGCGTGCGGAACACTGAGACAGCTTGCGGAGGAGTCTGTCCGGCGTCCCGATCTGACGGAATTCGTTGACCCGCTGCAGGACGAATGCGACCACTTGACGGCCGACCTGCAGCTTGCCGCGACGGGTCAGCATCCCGACGGTGAGGCGGCTGCGGAAAGCCTGCGCCGCCAGGCCAACTCACTGGCACTTCGATCGGCACAGTCGTGGCTCGCCGCGACCAAGGGAGCCGGATACGTCGCCGGTCATCCCGCCGAACAGGCTGTGCGCGAAAGCATGTTCTTTCTGGTGTGGTCGTGTCCTCAACCGGTGTTGACGGCAAACCTTCGGGAACTGGCCTGCGCGTCAGCCGGACATTGACACGCTGCCGTCAGGGGGTTGACTGATGCTGGTCACACTGTGGACCCGGCAACGAATGCACGTCGTCCGCGACGAATCGGTTCGTTAGGCAAGCACTTCCGCAACCACGCGGGCTTCGCCGGGACCAGTGAGCCGCTTATCAAGACCGTTGTGGTAGAAGGTCAGTTGGCTGTGGTCCAGTCCCATCAGATGCAGCACCGTGGCGTGAAGATCGTTCACGGAGACTCGATCGACCGCGGCACGCAGGCCGATGTCGTCGGTTGATCCGTAAAACCGTCCGCCGGTGATTCCCGCGCCGGCCAGCCACACGGAGTAGCCCCACGGGTTGTGGTCGCGTCCCTTTCCCTGTTCGCTCATCGGCATACGGCCGAATTCTCCGCCCCAGATGACCAGCGTGTCGTCCAGCAGACCTCGCTGCTTCAGATCCCGCAGCAGTCCGGCGATCGGCTTGTCAGTGCGGCGGCAGTATTCGGTGTGATTCGTTTCGACGTTTCCGTGAGCGTCCCAGCCGTTGGTATCACCGGAGTAAAGCTGCACGAAGCGAACGCCGTTTTCCAGCATTCGCCGCGCCAGCAGGCAGCGCTGTCCGAACTCCTGAGTCGGTTTTTCGTCGATGCCGTAAAGTGACAGAGTGTCCGGGGATTCGCCGCTGATATCGACCAGTTCCGGCGCTTCCGCCTGCATTCGAAATGCCAATTCATAGGCGTTGATTCTTGCCGCCAGGCGGTTATCGAAATCGCGGTGCTGCAGATGTCGCTGATTCAGCCGCTGAATCAATTCCAGATCGCGCTGCTGCTGCGTCAGAGAAACGCCGGGCTGAGGCTGCAGGTCGAGAATCGGAGTCCTTCCCGGCCGCATCGTGACTCCCTGATAAGTCGCGGGCAGATATCCGCTGCCCCACGCCGGCGGACCACCTTTCAGTCCGCCTCCGGGATCAGGCATCACAACAAACGCCGGCATGTTCTGGTTTTCGGAGCCCAGTCCGTAGGCCACCCAACTGCCGACGCTGGGATTTCCCATCAGGATGCTGCCGGTGTTCATCTGATACACGGATTGCGGATGGTTGACGCTGTCTCCGTGCATCGACCGAATCACGCAGATGTCGTCGGCGCATTCGGAAATGTGCGGCAGCAGATCGCTGATTTCCAGACCGGAGTTTCCTCTTGGCCGAAATCGCCGAATCGGCGCCAGCAGCGGATTGCGCGCCACATCGCGGCGAGTCATGACCTGTCCGAAACTTTCCGGCAGCGGCTGCCCGGCGTACTTCGTCAGTGCCGGCCTGGGGTCGAACAGGTCGACGTGACTTGGCCCGCCATGCATGAACAGCCAGACGACTCGCCGGGCTCTGGGAACAAAATGCGTGGCGGGCTGCCGGGAGGAATCTTCCGCCTGAGCAAGTATGGAATACGCCAGCAGTCCGGCCCCGCCGCCGGCCTCCGCGAGAAACTGTCGTCGTGAAGTCATGTTGCAGACCTGTTATCGCTGATAGATCGGCAGATAACCATATTCGATGGCCAGAGCCAGAATGCTCATGCTGGTCGAATAGATTCGCCCGGCATTGTTCTCGCTGCCGTGAATCGGAGTCCAGTATCCCACCGGATTCTGGGCATTCAGAATTGTTCGATACAGCACGGGGCGTGCCGCCTGCCATTCCTCACCGCCAACCTTATACATCCCGACGGTGCAATAGTAGACGCCGTAGTAGAAATAGTGTTCCTGCATCGTCAGCGGACGCGACAGAATCAGGTTGGCGGCCGCCATCGTTTCCTCGGTGCGGTGTTCGCCACACACTTCCAGAGCCACGATACCGGTGCCCGCGCGAGTCACCGTCGCTCCGTGACCCGCCATATAGCCGAATCCTCCGCCGCGACTGACGCTGAGCCGCTTGATGTAGGCAATCGCCCGGTCGATGTTCCGGCTGGGAACATCGCAGCCGATGTCCTTCGCGGCGCGCAGGGCCAGCAACTGCCATGCGGTCACGCTCAGGTCGGAATCGCTGCTTGTCGGAGTGTATCGCCAGCCGCCGTCGTGCTCGGGTGCATGCGGATGGTTTTGTGCGTCGACGATCAGTTTGACCGCCTTTTCGAGTGCTCGCCGACAGGGCACCGCCTGAATCTCATTCACCATGCCGGAGACTTCCGCCAGCATCAGCGTGGTAATGCCGTGGCTATACATAGGTCCGTGCATCGATTTTTCACTGACCAGCAAGCCGTTCTGCTGTTGCTGGTCCAGAATCCAGTTGATTCCATGCGTGAGATGCCGGCCATAGGGGCCTTCGTCCGGCACGTGTCCGGCCGCCATGAACGCCAGAATCGCCAGCGAAGTCGTCGCCGTTGATTCTCCGTATTGTTCCGACAGCCACGCTCCGGAAGGCCGCTGTTCGCGAGCCAGCCACTGCAGTGAACGATTCAGGCTGGCGTCGATCTCCGCGTCGAATTCATCGGCGCCGGCCGGCGGCCGGAAAGACAACGCCGCCAGCATGAAAACCATTACCAGCAGGCTTCGGGGAAATGACTTCACCGGGTTCATGGTTACGCCGTTCAACTTCTCAGTGGCGGAGGATGCCGGACGTCAGGCTGTGGCGTCATGGTCGCGGTCACGCAGCAACACCGGCGTTCGTCGGCACTCGATATTCTCAGCATGCGCCTGACAGGATACCATCCGGCTCGGTGTTTCCGCGCTTTGCATCGGGAGAATCCTGCGTCACCGTGCCAATGAATCGTCAATTGGAAGAGCTGCTGGGGTCGACGCGTCACGCCGACAACGAACGGCAACTGCGAACCAGCCGGATCCGTCACGAACTGCTGTCGACGTCCCGGTTTCTGAACGAACCCAACTTCACCAGGTTTCATGCGCAGGACATCCGGCAGTTGTTTGACCTGTACGACCGGTATTTCTTCAGCGGGTTGCTGCGAGGAAGTCTGGCCGGAGATCCGATCAGCTTCCGTCTGTCGCGCCGCATGACCAGGGCCGGCGGCAAGACGACTCGCTGGGCGCCCCTGCATAGCGGTACTCCGCGGCGCTACGAAATCGCAATTTCCGCGACGCTGCTGTTCGAAACGTTCGCCGATGTTCAACGAAGCATTCAGGTCACCGGCATCCGGTGCCACAATCGTCTGGATGCCCTGATGCGAATCATGGAGCACGAACTGGTGCATCTCGGCGAGATGCTGGTGTGGGAAAAGTCCAACTGTTCGAAGCAGCCGTTTCAGTCGATCGCGGGACGATTCTTCGGTCATACCGACCATCGTCACGAACTGGTCTCTCCCCGCGAACGCGCGGCAAAGCAACTCGGGCTGCGCCCCGGGAGCCGCGTTCACTTCGAATTCGAAGGGCGGCGGCTGGAAGGGATTGTGAACCGCGTCACGCGGCGAGCAACCGTGCTGGTTCGTGATCCGCGCGGGCAGCCGTACAGCGACGGTCAGCGATACAGCAAGTTTTACATTCCCCTGGGAATGCTGGAAGTTGTCGGACAGTGACCGTTGGCTGTCACGTCACGCGATAGACGGCGACTTGTTTGATGTCCGCGCGCTCAATCGTGGGCACGGTCTTCGCCTCGTACTCGGCCAGCACTTCCAGGCGTTCAGTTGGAAAACCGGATTCCGGAATGTAGCCCCGCTTGTGCGGCATGGCGACAAGGATTTCCGGCGGCGCTGAGTCGCTCGTCAGAACCTGGTTGTTTTTCGCCCAGTGAAAGAAGACGTCGCTGGCCAGCAACACGTCGCAGTCCGTCAGGTCCAGAGCGGTGGTGTCTCCGACGACTGCCTCGATTGTTACGTTGTTCAGTTTCGCGTTGATCCGGCAGATGGTGACGGAATTGGGATCGATGTCGCTGGCGACCACGCGCGAAGCTTCGCCCTTCGCCGCTGCGATGGAAGCCAGGCCGCAGCCGGCACCGAAATCGACGACTCGCCTGCCGCGAACGAGTTCCGGATGGTCCAGCAAGTAGCGGGACATTGCCTGACCGGCCGCCCACGCGAAAGCCCAGTAGGGAAACGTCTCGTCCGCCATGGCGCCGGAATCGTCTGCGCACCACGGACCGCTCAGCCTCAGCAGCCGCACGGGCAGTTCCGGGACCAGGTTCAGCGTCAGCACTTCGGTGTTGTCGATGATCTCGACTTCGCTGTATTCCGTCATCGGTCACACCGCCTGTGATGCCTGCCGGCCTGTGGCTACGAATGCGGACAACTTTTCTCTGAGCCCGCTGTCTGCCGGCCGCTACGACGCGACGGCGGAATCTTCGTCGAACAATTCATCGGCACTGGCGTGAACCAGACCCTGACGGCGCGAACGGATCGTCTTGCTTTCGGCAAGTTCGGTTTCCGGTGTGTCGACCCGCGCGTGCTGGCCCGATTCGCGGGGGAATGCCGCACCTTCGTCTTCCGGTTTGTGAATATCCACTGCCACTTTGTGACCGGGCAGCCACAACGGCTCCACGTTCTTCTTCTGAAAGAGTTCCGCAAGGTGCTGATGACACGTGAAGAACAGCACCTGCTGGCCGTCATCGGCAAGTTCGATGAGGCATTCCACGGCGGCTTCCGTGCGTTCTTCATCGAAGTTCACAAACAGGTCATCCATCACCATCGGCAGTTCAATTCCGCGACGGTTGAATTCCCGTGCCAGCGCGAACCGCAGCGCCAGGAACAACTGTTCGCGCGTTCCGCCGCTGAGCTGTTCGACTCGAAACGTGCGATCATATTCGTCATCGACGCACAGGAAATCTTCGCCCAGCGGCGCCCAGATCCGGTGATAACGCCCGGAGGAAATGCGGTGCAGATAAGCGGACGCGGTGCGCAGCGTGCCGGAGATATTTTCCTTCTCGAAATGGCTTCTCATGCGATTGACCACATCGCGTTCGATCTGCAGCGCGAACCACTCTTCCGCCGCGCGGTAGATGTCGGTGGCGACCTGCGCCTTCTGGAAGTACTGAGCCTGAGAACCCCGGCCGGCTTCCAGTTGCTTGATTTCGTGCTTCAGACTGCCCAGCCCCTCGTGGTTGCTGTTCAGTTTCTGCTCGACTTCTTCCAGTTCCATTTCCAGCATCAGAATCTGTTCACGTCCGCGCGGCGGATCGAACCGGATCAGGTCATCTTCAACGATGGCCATTTCCGGTTCCGCGAACGCCACTTCGTTCAGCTCTTCGCGTGACGAGGTGAGTTTCTGCTCCAGATCTCTGCGCCGCTGCTGCCATTCCTTCTGCTTCAGCAGTTCTTCCCTTGTCAGGACTCCGGATCGAGCCAGCACGGCACCGCGGCGCAGTTCGGCGGCTTCGACCTCGTGCAGCGCCGTGGTTGCTTCGCGGGATTTTTCGCTGCCTTCCGATGTCAGCCGCTGTTTTTCCAGGCGGTCGCGTTCGTGTGTCTTCAACTGCTGGCCCCATGCCGTCAGGACTTCCAGCGGCCGCGCGTAGCTGAGTTTCGAAGTGGGAGACAGCCGCTGCCCGACCTGCTCGATGCGCTTCTGCATGCCGTCGAACATCCGCCGCAGCCCTTCCACTTCCGGAGCCACGTTTCGCCACTGCGTCTGCAGTTCCCGCAGTTCCTGAATTCGCTGCCACCAGTCGAACGCTTCCTGCACTTTGACGGTTTCGTCCATGCCCAGCGAATTCAGCAGGCGGCACCACTGCTGGCGACGTTCGTTGACCGCCTGCTGAGCCGAACCGAACCGTTCGCGCAGCGTCTTCAGCCGCCGGCGCCGCGCCATCGCGCGTTCGTGGCGACGGGACAGCTTTTCCAGTTCCGTGATGTGCCGCGAACATTCGCCGATGCATTCCACCAGTTCGGCGGCGGAGGCTCCGGGAGCGTCCGCTTTCAGCAGGTGCTGTCCCGCCAGGCCGCTGGAGCGGATGTTCTGGATTCGTTCCTGAATGGCTCGCAGTTCGCGTTCGGCTTTGCGGGATTCGTCGTTCAGATCGTCAAGCTGAATCCCGGTCTTGCGATCGAAGTGATTTCTCAGGCCGTTGCGGATGCCCCACCACATCATGCCCGCGAAGGCGAACGATGCCGCGGCCAGCGCTCCGCCGAGCGATCGGTTCGCTTCGGCGCCCATGCCGAACGTCAGCAGTCCGAACGAAAACAGCGCGAACGCCACGATGGCGATCGATGTGACGGCCCGGTCGACCCAATAGGGAATGCCGTCGTCGGTGTCGACTCGGCTGATCACCGATCGCACGGTCTTGATCTTCAGCCCCAGTTGTTCGCGCTGCAGCCGCAGCCGTCCGAGATTGTCGAGCTCCGTCATCCGCTTCTGTTCGCGCTGAATGGCGTCAGGAATCGATTCGATGCCCAGCGCTTCCAGATCGTTGTTCAGTTCGACCAGTTCCTGCTGACTGCGCTTTGACAGCCCGCGATTCCACCGGCGAAGCTTCGCGCGTCGCTGCATGGCGTCCTGATAGCGGCGAGCATGCTGCAGCAGCTGGTGATGAGAGGCGGACGATGTGTCGATCGCATTCAGTCGCCGCAGATCCCAGCCTTCGCCCATTTCGGAAAGCCGATGATCCAGCGTCCGCTTCATGTCGGAAGCGCGGTCCTGAGCCTGCCGGATCTGTTCATCAAGCTGCCGCAGCCATTCCGCCTGGTCCACCAGGCTCTGCACCGCGTAACGATCTTTTTCGAACTTTTCATCCAGCACCAGCCGATCGGCCTGCTTCTGAAACTGTTCGGCCTGTTCGGCCAGCTTTTCGCGGCGGGCCGAGTGCGTCTGGATGTCTCGCTCGCAGGCCTCCAACTGGTCCAGCGCGGCATCCGGCGAATGGTGAATCAGCGGGATCTGATTCAACTGCTCCTGCAGATCACGAATCTGCTTCCACGGCTTGTAGCAGTTGTTGATGAACCGCAGGCCGCGCAGCTCGTTGTTGATGCTGCCTTCGCGAGCCTGCAGTTCGGAAATCGACGCTTCCAGCTCCTGCCGCCGACGGGTCAGTCGGGCGTGCTTCTCACGGTCCTCTCCCGTTTTGCGCCGGGAGACGGACAGTTGGGCGTAGCGTTCGAAGAGTTCGGGAACGCGGCCCTGTTTGCCTTCGTGCGAATACAGCGCGGCATGCCGCTGCTTCAGCGAGGCGAGGGCGTCGAGCAACTGCCGGCCCTGTGGTCCCAGCGACAGGCCGTAGATGTATTCGGCGACCTGTTCGCTGCCGAGCGTCGAGAGCTGCTGCAGTTCCCGCACACCGACGGCGAAGATGTCCGTGAACACACTTTCGCTGGTGTCGGCCAGCAAATGACTCAGTGAATCGTTCTTCGACAGCTCATTCGGTCCGCCCGAAATCCGAAACGACCCGCGCGTCACGTCGTGAGCCTTCCGGGTCAGCCGCCACGTGCGGCCTTCGTGTTCACAGCGGATGGAACCCTTCCACGGCACGTCATCTTCCGGACGATGCCACGCCGGTTCCTGCGACAGCGGCTGAAATCCATACAGCACCGACCGCACGAACTGCATCAGCGTGGTCTTGCCGGCTTCGTTGGGACCGTAAATGACATTCAGCCCGCCGGGATTCAACTTCAGCAGCAGGCTTCGCCAGATGCGAAAGCGGTCGATGTCAAGTTCAGTGATTTTCATGTGAGGATCCTGCCTCAGGGATCGGGCTGAGTCATTTCAGGCCCTGCAGCATTGCCAACGCTTCAGTTGGCGACAATTCTCCGGTTTTCGTCGACAGTCGTGCAACCACGAGATCACCGAGTAAGCATTCAATGGATTCACTTTCTTCATTGAGGTGGATGCTGCCGGGTCGATCCGTTGCGATATCGGCGTCTCCCAGTCTCATGACACCGCCGCCACCTCCAGCCGCCTGGTGACGCAAGAACAGGCTGTCATTTCGAACGAACAATTCGATCGTGAACGTCTGACGATTCGCGTGCACCGATTTCCTTGCAATCGTTCCCGGTGAAATGACAACGTAGGCGGCCAAACCTGCAACAACCACTATTACAGCAAACAGAATTCGGAGCCGGTTCATTCACGTCTGATCGCTGTCTACTTGGGACTCGGGGCTTCGGTTCAACTTCCGATGTACACCGATATTTGGGATTCGGGGAGATTCATGTCCGCCCGCCGCGTCACTTTGTTCAACTTACATCCTCTGCAGCGTGCCCTTCTTCGTCTGCTTTTTTTCCATCCTCGGCCACTGCCGCCATTTCCAGTTCATCGTCGGTTTCCGCCTCGGCGTCCGTTTCGTCGTCGTCTTCTGTCAGCTCCGGTTCCGGCAGCAGAGTGTTCAGATCCTCGACAAACCACTCCGCTCCATCAATCCGCAGTTGAGCCAGAATGCGTTCTCTGTCGACTCCGCGCACCAGTGATTCGAACCGGTGCTTCCAGCCGTCCGTCAGGGAATCGGAATGTTCCAGATAGCTTTGCAGCAGCCCGCGAGTGAGTTCTTCCGCGGAGATGTGGTCGGCATATTGCTGGCCGAGTTCGCCCGGATCCGGCACTTCCCAGGCATCCGGCAGCAGCCTGACCTGATGGACCAGCCGGACTTTCTGGCCGCCGGTCTTCAGTTCTTCCAGCTCGACGGCGACGGCCAGTTCGATGTCGTCTTCCAGGAATTCCTGAAGCACCGGCAATGGTCCGGTCAGAGTCCAGCACACGGACCAGATGCGGTCTGAAGCGTCGACCGGTTCCGCCAGCAGCAGATCCCGCATCTCGCGCAGCAGTTCGTTCAGTTCCGCGCTGGCGGAGACCTGCAGCCGGATGTTTTTCCAGTCGACGGCACTGGAATCGAATTCCTGCAGCGTCGTTTCGCCGTCTGCCCGGACTTCGACAAGCGTGCAGACGCCGAATTCCGTTTCCATCTTGTTGCGCGGCTGTGTCGTCCCGGGACAGTGAACGATTCCCGACCGAAGTTTCATCGTGGACCGTTCGATTTCGCCGCCCAGAGCCACGTAGTTCAGGCAGCCTTCCGACATCAACTGATCGACGTATTGACGAAACCCGGTTTCGTAATCGTGCCGGACCTGTGTTCGAGGTGTCGACCACGACGTCGGCGCTGATGGCTGCGTTTTCGAACTGCCGGTGATCTGTGTGCCGGGACGCGGCGGCTTCTGAGCCGCGTCCGGCGCGCGGTTCGAAGACTGCGCGGAGTCCGGGGATGCAGTCTGCGGCTGCTTCGGCTGCGAGTTATTTGAACCCTGGTCTGTGGACCGGTCGGCGGTTGCACGGTTCTCGTCGTCTGCCAGTGCTTCCGTTGCGGCGGCCGGCAGCAGTTCACCGCTCTCCTCGGCCGTCAGAGACGCCATCCGCCGCGACTCGTCGTACTTCGCGCGGCTGACGATGCCGATGCGAAACGGTTCGATCCCGTCTTCCGCTCGGCTGATGACCCGAATGCCGAACGCGTCGGTTTCGCCATACCACATCGATGCCGTGACTGTTGTGATGATACGACCGTCGCGTTCCAGAACTGTTGGTTCGGGATTGCTGCTGTAACAGACCGAGACGTTGGCAGGAAGTTCGGGGATGGCTCGCCAGGCTTCCGGCGGGTCGAGATCTCCCGTCAGCACAAACACCGGAATTTTCTTCGTCTGCAGGCGGCGAAATCCTTCCAGCAGTTTCAGTCTGGCGCGCAGGCTGCGATCGGCTTCGACAAACAGATTTCCGGACAGCAGCAGGTAATCGACAGATTTCGAAATGCAAAGATCAATCACCGTGTCGAACGATGTCAGCGTGGCGTCTTCCAGCGCGTGCCGCAAATCTTCCGTCAGTTGCTCGGACAAATGAACGCTGACGGGCACGTCCAGCCGGACGTTGGCGGCGTGGATAAATCGCTGAGATTGAAACGGCATCCACCAGACTCCCTTCTGCTCAATCACCGGCGCAGACAGAATTGCATCCGGTGGTCGCTGTCGGAAATCTAATAGTTTCGGGAATCTGGGGAAAGTCCGTTGCGGCGAGAATTGCCGGAGTAGCGAGGCCAAAGCAGCGTCAGTAGGTGAATGTCCACCCCGGAATCATCGTGTTCAATTCCTTCAGCAGCACCTTGATATGACGCTCCCGAAGTTGATTTCCGATGTTCAGAATGCTGTCTGTGTCAGACAGATGGGCGACGCCGGGGTTGTATTCGTCAGGCCCCTGAAAGGTGTGCACAAATTCGTGCGGCACCGCATTGAAGTTTCGGCAGGCGTTCGCCGCGTTGCAGACGTTGTAGTCATTGACGTCGGCGCTATCGAGCAGGATCAGGCGTTTGGCCCAGTCGACCTGGCTGATCAGCGTTGTCGGAGTGCTTGACGCCGGAATCTTTCGGGCATGGACCGTCCAGTGCTTGTATTTTTCCAGTGCCCAGCCGATGTCAAACACTAAATCCATCTTCGGATGCAGCAGGCACTGGTGAGTCGACGTCACGGAAAGTTTCTTTTTCACGATCCGACTGACGACCAGCTTCACAATAGCGTTGTGAAATGCTTCCTTTTCGGCCTGCCTCCACGCGGGCGCGCCCAGAGCGCTGGACCATTGATAGCCCCACCGCTGCATCACTCGAACAAAACCCTTCGATCCTTCCACTTCAATACGCGCCCATGGCAGCTCTTTCACGGCAGTACTCATAGACCCTCCACGCATTTGTCGATCGGGGAAATGCGTCCTGCTTTGGTCGACACACTGTGCAGCAGGACGTCTGTCCGCGGACGCGGTTCCGGAAAGTCCGACCGCGCTGGACGCATTATTGTCGCCGCAGCCGAGTCCCGGTTGCGAAGATTCTGTCGATTCACGCCGGCTGCGATGCCGCCGGACGTCGGGGCGGGGCAGGGCAGCAGTCTTCCGGGCAGACATCGTGATTCGGGCCGTATCGTCCGATCGCTTCCCGCTCGGCCGTTCCCAGTCGTTCCTGAATCAGCTTGCGAATCATCCTGACGAACTGAGCGTCGTGACCCGGAGTTGCCGCCCGCTGCATGCTGATGCCGTGCCGATCGCAGGCGCGGCGAGCTTCGTCGTCAAGGTCGAACAGAACTTCCATATGGTCGGACAGGAACCCGACCGGTGAGATCACAACCCGCCTCTTTGACTGATCTGCAAGCGTTTGCAGATAGTCGCAGATGTCCGGCTCCAGCCAGGGATCCGACGGCCGGCCGCTGCGGCTTTGGTAAACCAGCTTCCATCGATCGGCCGGCAGATTCAGCTTTTCCGAAACCAGCCGGCAGGTTTCCGTCAATTGTTTTTCGTAGTCCGAAGTGCTCGACATCGTCAGGGGAATGCTGTGCGCGGTGAAAGCAATCTGTACGCCGCCGCGAACATCCCTGTCGAACCGATCGATGGCCGTCTGGACGTTGCGGGAGATCACGTCCACAAAATCCGGATGGTTGTAGAACACTCTCAGCTTGTGGATTTCCAGTTCCGGAGTGTCGGCCGCTTCCTTTGCGCGAATGATGTCCTCGCGGTATTGCCGGCAGCCGGAATAACAACTGAACCCGGACGTGATGTAGCACAGCGCTCGGCGGATTCCGTCGCTGTGCATTTGTGTCAGCGTGTCGGCCAGCATCGGATGCCAGTTTCGGTTTCCCCAATAGATGGGCAGGGAAATGCCGGCGGAATCCAGTTCGGCGCGCAGCGCGCTGATCAGGTCTCGGCACTGCTGATTGATCGGGCTGACTCCGCCGAAGTGGTTATAATGGCCGGCAACTTCCAGCAGCCGTTCGCGAGGAACGTTTTTTCCGCGCAGGACGTTTTCCAGAAACGGAATCACGTCGTCCGGACCCTCCGGACCTCCGAATGACAAAACCAGAATTGCGTCGTACATCGGGGGATCTCATATTCTCAGTGCGGAAGTCAGGAAGTTCGGGGTTCGATGGCTGGAGTCTGATCCTGCACCGGTCAATCGTTCATGACTCATTCTTCAGCGTTCGCCGTCAGTGCCAGTCCGTGCAGCGCGAGGCTGTCGATGAAGGTGGCGTTTGGGAAATGGGGCATCAGTTGCCGTCCGCCGCCGCCGGAAATGACAACTCTCGGCGGACGAACTTCGTGAAATCGCTCCGCCGCTGCCTGAGACAGCCGCGACACAAGTTCCCGCACGGCTCCCAGTTGCCCCCAGAACAACCCGGCGCAGATGGCTTCATCGGTATTGCGGCCCGGCACAGAAGGTTCCGTGGTCAGCCGCGCGTCGGTATCAATCAGCGGCAGCCGAGCGGTGTAGTCGTGCAGAGCATACGCCGAAAGTCGCAGTCCCGGCAGGATACTGCCGCCTCGAAACACGCCGTCCGACGTCAGCAGATCGACGGTGGTGGCCGTGCCGGAATCGACAATGACCGCGGGCCGCTCTGATGGATCCGACATTTTCACGGCGAATGCGCTGAGCAGTCGATCGATGCCCAGTTTTGCCGGCTCGTCTACATCCACCGCCAGCGGCACGTCGCGGAAGTCTTCGATGACGGTCGGCGGCAGACCGGGCAGCGGCCACGCCTGACGTAACAGGTCGCGCACGGGGGGATTCGATCCGGCAAGGACGCAGTTTGTGACCGGCTCGTTCCCGTCAGCCGCCAGCCAGTCAGCCAGCGCAACCTCCAGGGTTGCCGTTTCCGCCAACGGGCACGCCGAAATCTGCATGACCTGAGGAACTCTGCCGACGGCCGATCGAAACAGTCCGAACTTCGCGCGCGTGTTGCCGATATCGACGGCCAGAATCATGGGCGCGTGATCGTTTCATGCAAATTCAGCACAGTGCGAGCGACCGCGGTCCACGCCGCAAGCTGCTGCTGATCGACGGTGCGGTCGATCGATTTCTGGCCGACCGTCAGGAATCCCGACACGGACTCACCGGATGCGGCGAACACGGTTCGCTGACTGTCCAGCAGTTCCAGCAGCACAGAGACCTCTTCCGGCCGAGCTGCCCGCGACAGGCACAGGCGATACATCCGGTCAAGCCGCGACTCGTCCGAGTCTCTGCCTTCGACCAGCACGCGCTGAGCGAGTGCCCGCGCGGCTTCAACGAACGTCGGGTCATTCAGCAGGACCAGAGCCTGCAGGCTGTTGTTGCTGCGAGAACGCTCGACCGTGCATTCTTCGCGAGTCGGCGCGTCGAACGACTTCATTGCCGGATGCAGAAACGTGCGGCACCAGTATGTGTAAAGTCCGCGGCGGTATTGTTTGGCTCCCGTGTCAGCCTCCCATTCGCGAGTCGGGAAATTCAGGTGAGCCCAGTAACCGGCCGGCTGATACGGTTTGACCGATGGTCCGCCGACCTGATCGACCAGCAGCCCGGAAACCTGCAGCGCCATGTCGCGAATCGACTCCGCTTCCAGCCGATATCGCGACTGCCGAGCCAGCCAGTTGTTGAACGGATCGGCGGCGACAAGCTGTTCATCAAAGACGGAAGAACGCCGGTACGCATCCGAACTCACAATCAGCCGGATCATGTGCCGGATATCCCACCCGCTTTCGCGAAACTCCACGGCCAGCCAGTCCAGCAGATCCGGGTGAGTGGGCCAGGAACCCTGCGAACCGAAGTCGTCCGCCGATTTGACGATTCCCCTGCCGAACAACTGCTGCCACAGCCGATTGACGAACACGCGAGCCACCAGCGGGTTGTCGTCGGACACCAGCCATTCTGCCAGATCCATGCGACTGCCACGCGATGCCGTGTTCAGTTGCTGAAGGAAATGCGGAACCGCCGGTTCGACCAGGTCTCCGCTGTCGTCCATCCAGTTGCCGCGAGCCAGCACACGAATTTCTCGCGGCGTCTGCGTGCGAGTCACCAGCATTTCGGGAATGCACTTATCCAGCGTTTCCCGCGCGGTTTTCGTTTCTGACAGTGAGCTGCGCGCGTCGGCCAGCAGAGGCGTCACGGATCGGAAGTGCGTTGCCACGGCCGAACGCTGGTCGTCGCTGACGGACGGCCAGGCTTCAACGGCTGCCAGCAGGTCCGGCGGAAGGCCCAGGCCGTTGTCGTTGAGTCCCGGAGTTGCCGCTGCGGTGGTACTGATCCGAAACCGACCGATGTTGTGATAGTCAACGGATGTCTGCTGCAGTGTCACGATCAGCCGCTGACCTGCAGCCAGCTCCGCCGGCTTTTCGAACTGGAATACGGCCGTACGATCGGCGTCGTTATGAAGGTGTCCGTCCACTGCCCATCCGGTGTCCGGTTTACCGTCCAGAGCGTTCCGGACCGGCCAGCCATCCTGTTCGTAGCTGGCAACGGCGTCGCTGACGGGAACGCTGGCTTCTACGGCCGATGTTCCTTCCGTGTTTGCGATTCGAACGGAAATCTCCGACAGCACGAAGTTACCGTTCACGCGGCTGAGCGACTTGTTCGTCATCGAATCGTGTCGCAGGGTTTCCAGCCGGATGCCGGTCATGCGCTGCGGCTGGTCGGCGACAACCGGCAGAACCACTTCATAAGTATCCTGCTTCGGGTTGTCACCGGATGTCAGCACGGAATGATCTTCCAGAATCTGCGTGACCTGTCCGCCGGTCGACATGACTGCGGCCGGATGCTGAACGTGCCAGATCTTCGGCGACGTGCGAAGCTTCTGCTGCTGTTCGGCGACCCACGAGTTCAGTGCGGAATCCAGTTCTTCCGTCTGCGTATCCAGCGTTGTCTGCAGTTGAGCGATCTTCTGATCCAGTTTGGAAAGCTGCTGCTGCTGAGTTCGCGACGGCATCTTTGTGGCCGGCTGGATTCCCACCGGCACGTCCATGATGTCCGCGAAGAACGCCGCGAACTGATAGAAGTCGCGCAGAGAATACGGGTCGTATTTGTGGTCGTGGCATTCGCAGCACGCCATCGTCGCTCCCAGCCAGACCGACGCCGCATTGCGGACTCGGTCGGCGGAATACTTCGCCAGATATTCCTTCGGCTGAGCCCCGCCTTCGCGAGTCGTCATCAGCAGCCGGTTGTAGCCGGACGCGATCTTCTGTTCGTCGCTCGGTTCCGGCAGCAGGTCGCCCGCGAGCTGTTCAATCGTGAACCGATCGAACGGCATGTTGCTGTTGAAAGCATCGATGACGTAGTCCCGATACATCCAGACTTCGCGGTGGTTGTCGCCGTGAATTCCGTTCGTGTCGGCGTAACGAACCTGATCCAGCCAAAGTTCCGTCATGCGTTCGCCGTAGTGATGCGACGAAAGCAGTTCGTCGATCAGTGCCTGCCACGCTTCCGGCGTCGGAGTCGCCGCAAACGCGGCGACCTGCTCCGGAGTTGGCGGCAGGCCCGTCAGATCAAAGCTCAGCCGTCGAACCAGTGTGACGGGATCCGCCTGGGCCAGCGGTGTCAGCTTCTGCCTGTCGAGCCGGTTCTGAATGAAGCGGTCGATGTCGTTGGCCGTCGGGCTGACTTCGACATCAGGAACCTTCGGGCGCTGCGGAAGAATGTAGGCCCAGTGCCCTTTCCAGGTGGCTCCCTGCTCAATCCAGCGGCGAATCGTCTGCTTCTGAGCGGCGGTCAGAGCCTTTCCGGAACCCTGCGGCGGCATCACCAGGTCCGCGTCGCCAGACTCGATCCGGGTCAGCAGTTCGCTGTTCGCGGCGTTCTTCGCGTCAACGACGGTGACGCCGTCCTGCGACCGAAACAGCCCTTCCTGAAGATCCAGCCGCAGGTCCGCCTGCCGCTGTCCGGAGTCCGGGCCGTGGCAGGCGAAACACGCGTCCGAAAAAATCGGACGAACATCGCGGTTGAAGTCGACCGGTTCGTCGCCAGCTTCCCCCGCTGTTGCCCAGGCGGACGATCCGGCGAAGGCCGCCACCAACAGTATGGTTGTCATCAGGCGAATCTGTGTCATCGCAGGTCAGCTCAATGGGAAAACGACAAGACCAACTCCAGCAGTCCACGTTACCAGAAGTCACAGATCCACAGCAACCTGGTGCCTGCGGAGAATCCGCCAGCCACCGGCCCGCCGTTCCGGATGCATGACCCGTCGACCTGGCCGACTCAGGCAAAACCGGCGGCTGACAGACGCTGGCAGGAACGGGACGAATACCAGGACACTCTGCAGGCCGGGCGCGAGAAGAGTGATTTTCGATTTGACATCTCAAATCTGACATCTCAAATCTCGCTTCGCGCCGGCACTCACTCCGGCGGCAACGCGTCCGGATGCCCGGCTGCCTCGGCACGTTGAACGACGCCGGCGATCGCAGCGATATACGCGGACATCAGGTGATCTGACAGCCAGTCGATGCGGAAGCGAGTCAGAGTCCGAAAGAAACCGCGGAAACGGTCCCCCGCTTTTCCCCAGTAGTCAAGATCACGCAGCCGGCCGTTTCGATCCAGGTACATCTCCCGACCCGCATGCCGGAAACCAAACATCGCCGGCGGCAGGCGCGGCACGATGTCGTTGTTGTTCACCCAGCGAATATGCTTGATGTTGCAGTGATTGATGTATCGCTTTGTGCCGACTCGCGGTGAGCCGTACGTGAACAGCGATTCGGGCATCGACGAAATTTCCGACACATAACACCGACCGGCGCAAATGGTCGCCATCGCTCCGCCCAGCGAATGTCCGCAGAACCAGACGGTCTTGGTCTTGTTGGCCTTGATCGATTTTTCAATCATCGGCCACAGATCATCCACTTCCCGGCGGAATCCGCGATGAACATGGCCCACGGTTTCGGCAGCCACCTTGGCCGCGTCGATGTCGGCCTTCATGTCGTTGGTTTCATCGGGTTCCGTGCCGCGGCACACGATCACGGCGTCGGTATCACTTTCCAGTCGATACGCCTGAGCCCCGTCCCGATCGAAGAACTCCATCGTCAGGTGCAGTCCGAGAGGTTCGACCAGCCGGGCCACCACATCCTCGTCGTAATACGCGACGTCCGCGATCTCGGCGAACAGCAACGACTGCCGCAGCAGGCTCAGCTTGCTGATCGGACCGGCGAGAACGGACTGCAGTGCGGCAACGTCATAAGCGGGTTCCGGCGTTTCGTTCGCGGGACTCGCGCCAACCTCAGCATTCACGGGAATTTCCGATTCAGGGGACAACAGGATCGGGTAACTGCCCAACAACGCTGTGTACCTTCATCAATCCCCGGATGTCAATCTGGCCCGTCGGCTCCGCGCTCCGTTCGCCGCGGACATCACTGAGCGACCCTGACCGTCCCTCGAACATGCTGGTGACAAGCGGTACACGAGACCGTCACATGGATGTAGGCAAACGTCACTTTTTCGAGGCTTTCCGAATCCGCCGCGTCGATCAGGTGCTTGACGGCGTGCTCAAATCCCGCGCTGTAGTTCTGGTAATACGGATCCTTCGGCGACTTCCATCTGGCAGACGTCGAAAGCGCGGCAAGCTCCATTCCGCCGTCACGGATCAGCCGGAAATCTTCCGTCGCAATGCCATCGACAATCTTGTGTACCATCGCCATTTTCGCCCGCATGAACTGACGCAGTTCGGCCTTGTCGGTTGTGTGGGAATCTGATTCCTGGCTCTGCGCCGCGGATTCCGCCACCTGCGGCGGACTCAAGGCGATCGTGATTGCGGTCAGCGCCGCGGCTGCGATGAATGCGAATCTCATGGCAAGTCTTCCTGTATCAATTTGCCCGTACGTAACACGTTTAATCCGTCAGCGGGACCGTACTGAAAACTCTGAATTTCAGCCAGACACAGTTCATACGTCGGCATTTCGCCGCGCTGCATCCGGTGGTCCGTCGTCTTGCTGGTGCTCCCGGTGTATGCGCTGCCGGCGGGAGTGCGGGGTAGCACATCCTGCGTCCAGCAAGTTGTGCGGCTTGCCGCCGGAAAGCTGTCTTGTGCGGCTTCAAGGCCGGAGCGTTCGCCGATGGCTTGAGCATGTTCTTCCATGGCTTTCCGACCGCTTCGCAGCACATCTTGCCCGAACGGCAAGCTGTGGTACCCGGTGATGGGCGCTGCTCGCGCGGCTGGGACTTAACGCCAGCGGCAGTGCATCTCATCGCTGATTTCTGGAAAAATCCAGCCGATGCCATGCAAGAATCCGCCGTCCGCTGTGTCTACTAACAGAACCATGATTCCCAGTCCTCCCGAGACGCGAGCAAGTCTGATCCTGCGACTTCCGGATGTGGCGGATGTCGCGGCGTGGGATGAGTTCGTGTCCATCTACGGACCGGTTGTCTTTCGAATTGCCCGACGGCTCGGTCTGCAGGCCGCCGATGCTGACGATCTGGTTCAGGAAGTTTTCACAGCCGTGGCTCGTTCGGTTTCTGACTGGCTCGACCGAACGGATCGCGGAACATTTCGAGCATGGCTGTCACGGATTGCAAAAAATGTTGCCGTCAATTTCCTGACCCGCCGTGCGACGCGGTCGCTCGGCGCCGACGGCGAACACGCTAAGCGGCTGCTCGACGGCATTGCGGCGAACAATGGGCCGCTGTCGGACGACTTTGATCTGGAATACCGCCGGGAAGTGTTTCGCCGGGCGGCCGAACAGGTGCGAAGCGTGGTCTCTGAAACAACGTGGGAAGCATTTCGAATGACGCACATCGACGGAATCTCCGTGGCAAATGCCGCCGAACAACTCGGAATGAGCGTCGGGAACGTCTACATCGCCAGAAGCCGAGTGATGGCGCGACTGAAGGAGCTGGTTTCTCGATTTGAAACGGAGGATTGAGTTCAGGCCCAACGGGCCGATCGTTCGTCCAGCCTGGGGCATCGCCCCAGAAATGGATTCCAATTCAATCACTCGGCCCAACGGGCCAACCGTTCGATTTTCACACGGACGAAACGGCCACAATCGAATGGCCGGCCCGTTGGGCCTGTTTGGTGTTTGGCCTGTTGTCGATCGTTCCCAGGGCGTTGCCCTGGGCTGGACGAATTGCTGGCCCATTGGGCCGCGGCCGTTCGAAACTTGACTCGTTTGCCCCATGACCCAACCCACGACAACCTGTTCTGACGACCGCCTGAGGCAGCTTCTCAGCGCCGACGATGACAGCGACGAACTGCGCGCGGCAGCTCAGCATGTCGAACACTGCCTCGCCTGCCAGTCGCGGCTGGAAGAACTTGCCGCCGACGCCGATAGCTGGGACGAAGCGCACCACATGCTGGCCGATTGCCGAGGCGAAGACAGCCTTCCCGTGGGCGACGCCGTTTATCATTCATCGCGCGGAACCGTCGGCCCGCGGCGTGGACGGAATCGATGGCGCAGCAGCTATTGTCGCCGGCGTCTCACCCGGAAATGCTCGGTCGCATCGGACGTTACGATGTCGAACGACTGATCGGCTCGGGCGGCATGGGCGTTGTCTTCAAGGCATTCGATACGGAACTCAATCGTCCGGTTGCCGTCAAGGTTCTGGCACCGTATCTGGCGGGCAGCGGTGCGGCTCGCAAACGGTTCGCTCGCGAAGCCCGAGCGGCGGCCGCGATCGTTCACGAACACGTCGTGGCGATTCACAACGTGGAAACGGAAGAAGCGTCGCCGTTTCTGGTCATGCAATACGTCGCTGGCGAATCGCTGCAGCAGCGAATCGATCGCGAAGGCCCGCTGGATGTGTGCGAGATTCTGCGTATCGGAATGCAGACCGCGTCCGGTCTGGCGGCGGCACACGCTCAGGGGCTGGTGCATCGCGACGTCAAGCCGTCCAACATTCTGCTGGAACGCGGCATCGAACGAACTCTGCTGACCGATTTCGGCCTCGCCCGAGCCTCCGATGACGCCAGCCTGACTCATTCCGGCTTTCACCCCGGCACGCCACAGTACATGTCGCCCGAACAGGCTCGCGGGGAAGCCGTGGATGCACGCAGCGACCTGTTCAGCCTGGGCAGCGTGATCTACACCATGTGCGCCGGCCGGTCGCCGTTCCGAGCCGACAGCAGCTACGCCATTCTGCGCCGCATAATCGACGAGCAACCGCGACCAATTCGCGAAGTGAATTCGCAGATTCCGACCTGGCTGGAAGGCATCATCCAAAAGCTGCACGCCAAATCGCCGGACGACCGTTTTCAGTCAGCGGACGAAGTTGCCGGCGTTCTCGGGAAATGTCTGGCACACGTGCAGCAGCCGACAACGGTGCAATTGCCGGAGGAATGTCGTTCGTCGGAACGCGCTCTGATTTCACCTCGGCGTCGCCGCACAATCATCGCCGGTTGCGCGGCCGCGGTTGTCATCGGCCTGTTGATGTTTCGGGAGAACGGGCCGGGCTTTCGGGAGGGCGAGGCTCCTGCCGAGCCGCGATCAACTCCGGACGCACTCAGTGCAATAGACTCCCGCAACAGGTTGGTGGCTCCAGCCACCGAACCAAATTCCGAGTTACCGGCAGCCAGCGACTCCGACGCCGCTGGCGACCTGGACTGGAACACCCTGTCCGAGGAACTCCAGTCCTTCGATGCCGACCTGGCTCCATTTGAAACCCGTTCCCAGGAGCTCTGGGATACCTCTCGCGAACAATTCAGGTCCGGTGCCCCGACACAAAGTGAGCCGACAGCAGGACCTGACGGTGAACGGCCCAGGTAAGAAACACAAGTGGCTTCGCACGGCCGGAGGCCCGACATTTTTCTCAGGCGGTAGGCCGGGCATTTTTGCCGGGCCGTAGCAGGGCCGGAGGCCCGATACAACGTCAGCCGGCGGCGACAGCCGCCGGTTGGCGGTCCGACAAAGAACAAGAGGCCCGAAGGGCCGGCACAATCAATCCCAGACATAACGGGGATCAAACTCGACTTCGTTCTTCTTGAGCAGAGTCAGATATTCGTCCTCGAACGACTGCTTGCCATGGTGTTCCATTTGACGGTCGATGTAGCTGATCAAACGTGCCTTTTGTGAGACACTGACGGTGAACGCTCCGTAGCCTTCCTGCCAACCAAACTTCTGGAGCACACCGCTGGAGGTGTTAATGTGTTTGCTGGTGTTGCTTTTCGACGGTCCAATGAAATCCGATACGGCAATGCGACCCGGAATGCGAAGGAGCAAATGAACGTGGTCGTAGTATCCGCCGATGCGAATCGCGAATCCTCCGAGTTCCTTTGCCGTTCCCGCCATGTAGGCGAACACATCTTCACGGAATCCGTCTGTCAGCCACGGTCGGCGGTTCTTCGTGCTGAAGACAATGTGATAAAGCAGTTGCTGATGAGTACTCATGGTGCTGCGTTCGGAGAATGTGTCGGCCCTCCGGGCCTTGAAGGGAAATGAGGTGTCCCGAACCGGTGGCTCGCGCCACCGGCTGACGTTGTACCGGCCCTCCGGGCCTGAAAACAAACGACCATCCTTGTGAGACTGAACAGTAACAACACAACACGCACGACCGGTGGCTCGACGCAGCACGCAAAGCCGGAAGCCCGATGCCTCACGCAGGCCCGGAGGCTCGACACATCACGCAGGGCCGGAGGCCCGATACAACGTCAGCCGGCGGCGACAGCCGCCGGTTGGCGGTCCGACAAAGTACAAGAGGCCCGGAGGGCCGACACATGATCGTTGTAGAAATCCACGCCCCGAACACAGGAGCACACGCCATGACCATATTTCGCTGCGTCACAATCGTGCTGGCAATGCTGGCAGGACAGGAATCGAGAGCTCAGGTAGCAGTGGCGTCCGACGATGAAGCCATTCCCGTTTCGCCGCCGGCCGATTATGGCGTCACGTCCCCGAAGAAATCGGATTCACGGAACCGCGTTGCTTCTTCAGAGCCGCACGTCATCATCATTCAGACCGGTCCTGAGATTGATCGGTCCGAAACCATTCGTCAGGCGGTTGAAGCTCTGGAGAAGGCAGGCGTTGCCAGGCGAGGTGACGTCGATCCGATCGGTCAGCCGACGGCTCTGCAGGCAAACCTGCGGCCAAAGTACGACATGCCGCCGGGAAAGATCCAGAAGCTGATCGAGGTACTGCAGGCACACGGCGTTCAGCGGTTTGCATTCGACCATGTCCCCGGTCGAGACGTCACGGAGAGCCTGGTGACGCTGATCTGTCCGGCCGAGATCACGTGGCAACGTGTCCGCAAACTGACGGAAGCCGTCGAAGCGCTGAACGGTTTTCAAATCGATGTGAAAGTTGCCGCAAATAACGATCCCGTCGCTTCGGTCGCAGTCGCCGCACAAGCGCCTCCGGCGGCCACTGCGCCACCGATGAGACCAGTCGCAGCAGCTGCAAACGACACCCGAGTGTTTGACTTGAAGTTCATTCAGGCCGAAGCCGCCGCGAAGATTATTGAGCAACTCTACATCGACAACCTGGGCGGACACGATTCGATTGCGGTGCGGCTGACAGTCAACGATCGGACAAATTCGCTGATCGTCCGAGGCGACACCGCCGTTATCAAGGAGATCGAATCGCTCCTGCAGAAACTCGACACGGACGAACCGCCGCGCCCTCCCGCTGCAACTCCTGCTGAAGGTGAAGCAGTTCCTCAGGCATTCGACGGAATGAACGAGGCACTGAAAGGATTCGACTTTCGCGGTGTGGATTCCGAAGACTCGAAGTTGTTCAGCTTCTATATCGGCCTCATGCGGAACAACCAATCGGTTGAGCAACTTCGGAAGCAGTACGACGACCTCGAACAGCAGGCTCGCGAACTCGCGCGAAAGGTCCATGAACCCCTGCCGAGTCCCTCAGAAGGCAATCGGTTGAAGCGAGAACTTCAATCGACCGTCGAACAGGCTCTTGCCGTGCGGCAGAATCTTCAGCGAGCGGAACTGGCCGAGTTTCTTCGCCGACTGAACGGCATTGAACAATCGATCGCCATTCGGGAGAGAATTCGTGAACAGATCATCAATCGGCGAGTCGAAGAACTGTTGGACCCGAATCTGCGGTGGGACGACAGCGAGCCCGGCACCGATTCCGCTGGAGCTGCGAATCCACTTTATTCACGTGCCTCACCAGCAGCCTCTGCCGAACCGGCGAGCACGCGTCTTCAAGAGCGATTGGAGCTTCTGCAACAGCTTCAGGGAACGTGGCTGGCGGTTGAGCAGGGGTTTGATGGCGAACTGGGGCCATTCCAGCCGGGCACCTCGCATTTCACGATTACATTTGACGAAAACGCCTACGAGTATCGCCAGGGAACGGGCGAGCCGTATGCGAAGGGAACGTTTTCCATCAAGGACCGCCGACCGGACAGTGCTCACGACATCGATTTCGTCCGCACATTCCTTCAGTTCGTGGAGACTGGCGATCCGCAGACGCCGGACGGCAGCGGTCAGCTTGAGAACGCGATCATTCGCGTCGACGGCGACTCGCTGAAGATCTGTTCCGGCGGAGGACGTGCCAACGACCGGCCCGACGATTTCGCGACGGCCAAAGACGATCATCGTCTGCTGATGGTCTATCGTCGACTGTCTGACAATCCGCTGTCTTCCGATCAACTGCGGGCCGTTGACCTGAATTCCGGTTCGAATAAATCGCCGTAGAGTCGGCGCGACCCGTTAAGTTCGCAAGGCTGCGGTGCAACGGCGAGCGGCGCGACGTGAGTCCGCCATCCGCATGTCGCCCGAGCATGAAAGCGGACATACGTCGCGCTGCTCGCGGGAGTGCGGGGTAGCACATCCTGCGTCCAGCAAGTTGTGCGGCTTGCCGTCGGAAAGCTGTCTTGTGCGGACTGAAAGCATGAACCGTCGGCCGATGTCTTGAGCCTCGTTTTCCATGGCTTTCCGACCGCTTCGCGGCACAGCTTGCCTGAACGGCAAGGTGTGGTACCCAATGCGCGGGGGAAGCGATCAATCAGCGGTCGCAGCCAGGGCAAATTCCGCTGTGACAAACCGGTGATCGGAACCGGCGTCGCTGCCCACGGTAAGTTCGGTGCAGGTCAGATCGTCTGTCGTCAGGATGTGGTCCAGGACGAGTCCGAATGGAAATGCCGGCAGGCGATACCATGTCGGTGACGGGCGGCGTCCGCGCGATGACGGCACCAGGTCGGCGTCGGCGATGAATTCGGAGAAGACGGGAGACCACGGCGTGAGATTCAGGTCTCCCATCACCAGCACGGGCACATTGGGTTCGTCGGTTCGAAACTTTCGGACGCGAGCGGCCAGCATCTGCAGGTGTTTATTTCGATGCCGAAACGCTCCTGGGAACATTGGCGGGAATGTATGAGCTGCCACGATGCGAACGCGCTGCTGGTTGATCGTCACCTGAGCAACGACGCCAGGCAGCCGGCGATCGCTGGTGTATTCGATCCTTGCTTCGTCGAAGGGAATGCGCGAGTACAGTCCGATGCCGAAAGCGCTGCTTTCCATCGCTTCGGTTATCGAGTGCGGATAGTGTTCCGAGAAACGTCCTGCCAGGTGGTCTCGCAGCCCGACACTGAGTTCCACGACGGCGATGACGTCGGGATTGAATCGCACCAGTTCTTTCTCGATATCCTCATACCGCCGGTTGCCGACGTAGGCGTTGGCGGTCGTGACTCGGATGAAGCTTTCGGTCGTGGCAGGTGTTGTCGCCTGAATCGCGGGGGTCTGAAACGCGGGGGCCAGCCAGGGAGCATGAATTGCGGCGGCGGCAAGCTGAACGGCCAGCAGTTTCCACCGGCGCGTCAGCATCGAGCAGACAGCCGCGACGGCCAGCCCGATGACCCACTGAACTCGCAGGTTCGCGAACAGATCCGCCAGCCAGAATTCTCTCGCGAATATTGTCAGCACTGTGATTCCGGTCAGGCAGACGGTGGCGACCAGCGCGAACCGCCGAACGCACTGCATTCCAGCCGCGGCGATTTTCCGAACGGCGGACGAGACCGGTTTGGTTTCCTGATGTCCCGAAGCTGCCACGGCGGTCGGAATCTCCCGGAGCCTGAGTTTCGAATTCCCGCTCGCGTTCCGGCGACGCTGATGGCAACATACGAAGAACCGGGCGGAAGTGCCTGCATGACGGCAGATGTTTGGGGCCTTTTCGGCGATTGCAGATGAGTGTAGCGTTGTTCGGATCGGAGACTTGTGCGGCTCGCGGCAGGGTTGTCCGATGAAGATCGAACTCGTGCAGTCAACGGTCGGTGAACCCGTGACGCGACAGTTCTGCATTGCGGCCGTTGTGAACGATTCGATCGCCGTCGACGCAGGAACGATCGGCCTGCTGTGGCCCATGAAACGGCAGTTGCAGATTCGGCATGTGTTTCTGTCGCACAGCCATATCGATCATGTTGCTTCGCTGCCGCTGTTTCTGGACAACGTTTACGAGCCGGGACCGGACTGTCCGACGGTGTACTCCTGCCCGGCCACGCAGGAATGTCTGCGTCGCGATGTCTTCAACGACCGACTGTGGCCTGACTTCATTCGACTGTCCGAAGAAGAATCACCGTTTCTGAAACTGCGGACGCTGCAGGCTGAAGTTCCCGTCGAATTGCCTGGACTGACGGTGACTCCCGTGCCGCTGGATCACATCGTTCCCACGATGGGTTTTCTGTTGCAGGAACCGGATTGTTCTGTGGCCATCGTGTTCGACACCAGTCCGACACAGCGAGTGTGGGAAGTGCTGGCGGCCGCGCCGAATCTGCGAGCCGTGTTTCTGGAAGCCAGTTTTCCGAATTCTCACCGCTGGCTGGCTCACAAGTCCGGCCATCTCTGCCCTGAGCAGTTTCAGCAGGAACTTCGAAAACTGCCGCCGTCCGTCCGCGTGGTTGCATGCCATCTGAAGCCGCGGTTCTTTGACGAGATCGCGCGCGAGCTGCAGGCGCTTGGCCGGGAGAATCTGGAAGTCGGCGTTCCCGGCGCGGAGTACGTGTTCTGACGTGACGGAGCCGCGGTGTCGGTGTTGACGATCGCGAACATTCCGGGTCTATGCGGCTTCCCTTGTCGGCGGTTCGCCGGCAGTGGCTTCGCGTGCGGTGACGGCTTTCAGATCCGTCAGAGGAATGGTGGCCGGGTGCGTTGTTCTTCGGCCAAAGACCCAGACTCGACACAAAGCGTAGTTGACGAACGCGGCCGCGACCGCACCGATGAACGCGGCGCCTGCCGGCTGCCGGCGGAACGCTTCGAAGGCATAGACCAGAGCCAGCGACATCGACCAGCTCAGGCACGCTCCCAGCGAACACGCTGAACAGAAGCGAAGGTAACCGTCCACCGATCGGGAATGGTCGGATTCCGTAAACGTCAGTCGCCGATTCAGCTCGTAGTTCCACGTCATAGCGATCAGGATCGCCAGCGCGCGGGCAGCGGCCAGTCCGGTGACAGGCAGCAGGCCAACGAAGCACAGCACGTCGACCAGCATTCCCGTTGCGCCGACAGCGGCGAACTTCGAGAACTGCAGCACATCGGGAAACCGAAACGCGTACAACCGCATCAGATGCCGGACATACAGCCCCTGCTGCTTCAAATCGAGCTTGCTTTCTCCCAGCACCCGATCCTGGAACCGGATGGGAACCTCCACCACGTTCCGGCATCGGCAGCGAACGATGAGTTCCAGGCCGATCTTATAGCCGCAGGGATTCAGTCCCCGTGACCTTTCCAGCGTTTCGCGGCGAAGGGCAAAGAAGCCGGCCATGGGATCCTTCGCGTCCGTCAGGCCTCGCGCCAGAAGCGTGGCGGCACGGGAATTGATGCGCCGCGCAAGACTCCAGGATTCGTCGACTTCGCCGCCGTCGGTATAGCGGCTGCCGATCACAAAATCGGTGTCACCCGAGTTCAGCGCGTGCAGCAGTTTCGGCACAGACTCCGGCGAATGAGACAGGTCGGCATCCATCACGACCAGCAGCGCGCCGCGAGCTTCGTTCAGGCCGCGGATGACGGCGGTGGCCAGACCGCGTTCGTCCGCGCGGGAGATCAATCGCACCGGATAGGTCTCGGCGAGTTGCGCGCAGACTTCCGTCGTTCCGTCGTCGCTGTTGTCGTCAACAATGATCAGTTCCGCCGACCAGCCGCCGGATTTCGTCGCGGCGAACAGGCGCTTTGTCAGCGGGCGGATGTTCTCAGATTCGCGGAACGCGGGAACCACAATCGATACATCGGGATCGACGGACAGCGTGTGCTGGACTGGCATCATCGTGCCCTCCATGCGGCTTCGACCAGAGTCAGGAAGCCGTCACCGTTTTCGAAGATCAGAAATCCTCCGGCCGACTTGCGGATTGCTCCGGGGATCCGGAAATCGGGCAGGTTTGCATTTCGAAGCGATCGTTCCGTTACCGCCAGCACGACTCCTTCGGCCAGCGATTCGTCCGTCGGCATTTGTTCGATGGGCATGCTGCTGAACTGCTCCGGCTGAAGACCTTTCCGGAGTTCCCTGTTGAGGTAAAAGACGACGGACGACGGTTCTTCACCGATCAGAATCAGGTGCTGCGGCAGCGAGCCCCGGCGGTTGATCCATTCCGCCAGGCCGCGTTCGGAGTAGCCATCGGCGAACTTCTGAAGCGGCCAGGTCATCATCAGGACGGCAAGCCCTGCGACCCAGATGCTGCAGATGGAAACACAGCGAACCCCGTTTTCACGCTCGAATGCGCGCCATGCCGCGACAGAAACCACTGACAGCACCACGGCAATCAGCCAGCTTACCGGCGGCCACGCGGAATCGGTCAGATACCCACAGATCAGCAGCGCGGCAACGGGAACCAGAATTCCGAAGGCACCCAGAAACCGTGTCATTCGTGCGAACCAGACGCGGGACACCGTCGAAAGGCCGCGGCTGACGTACCGCTGCCAGGCTTCCGCACTCAGGATGGCGAGGGCGGGAAACAGCGGCAGGGAATACGTCACCAGCTTGGACCCGGCCACCGAAAGAAACAGCAGTCCTCCGACCAGCCAGCTCAGCAGAAGCACGACCTGCTGCGGGAGCCGCTGTTCGGTGCTGCGAGCGGCGGTCCATTCGTCACGCAGCAGCGGAACGATGTACCACAGCCACGGAAGTGCTCCCAGAGCGATGAACGGCACATAGTAGTACCACGGTTCATGACCGTGTGGCTGACTGGCCGTCGCGAACCCCAGCAGATGTCGTTCAACGAAGTAGTAGTAAAGGTACCCGCTGCTGCGCAGTTCCATCGCGAAATACCAGGGACTTGCCAGAATCATTCCCGCGATGACTGCGACGGAAAACCGGAAAGCACTGGCGATCGTCAACCGACGGCTGAGCAAAAGGAACGGTGCAAACGCGACCGCGACCAGCGCAACACCCAGCAGCGCCTTCGTCAGGATCGCCAGAGAGATGGCAGCGGCGGAGGCAAGCAGCCACAGAAATTGTCCGCTGCGGCGGGCTGAGCGTTCCGTTTCAAAGAGACACAGCAGTGCCAGATTCGTCCACGGGACCAATGCAACATCGTGCGCGGCTGCCTGCGCCAACGACAGCGGGATGATCATCGTCATCGACATCAGGAACGCCAGAAGTCCCGTGCGCGGACGGTAGAGTCGACTGGCAAACAGGCCCGTTGTGGCGGACGCGAGCAGTCCGAACATCAACCCCGGAAACCGCACAGAGAACTCCGTCATCCCGAACGTTCGCAGCGATGCCATTTGCGCCCAGAAGTACAGTATGGGCTTGTCCGGAAACGGTTCTCCCCGCAGTCGGGGTACGATCCACTCGCCGTTTTCGAGCATTTCCTGGGAAATTGTGGCATGCAGCCCCTCATCCGGCTCCAGAAGCGGCGTTGGCAGGAACAGCGGATAAACGTAGATCAGAATGGCGGAAACAAATCCGGCCAGCACCAGCGTGGTGCGATCCAGAGGGCTCATGCAAGGCATCCTTTCCATTGCGATATCAGATCATCGTCCGATGCGGCAGAGTACTGCAACACCAAAAGCGCGGAAGGCAGAATAGATCCGGTTGAATGAGAAGTCTGTGAGAATTGCAGGGTGTTTCCCGAAGAACTTCTGTGCCGGAACACCGTCGTCCCGACACCGGCAGACGTGCTTCTCATCAAATTCTCATCTTCCAGCGGTACCATTTGCTCTTCGCGGATGAGCGGAATGGACTGCTCTGGCGACGGAACGGAGTGCCGATCGGAATCACGTCCGGATGTTCACTGGGGGATGCGATGTACTGGTTGCTGCAAAGGCGTTTCGCTGTTTTGGTGTTGCTGCTGGCAATTCCCGGTCTGGCTGCGGCCGTCATGACGGCTCCGGAAGACGATGAACAGGAGATCTCGGAAGGTGAGCTGCCCGGATCGATTCGGCAGGCGCTTCGCGACGTGGACGTCGAAGATGTCGAGGTTACGGAAATCTATGAGATCGGCATCGAAGAAGACGGCGTGGAGATTGAACTGCGGCTGACTGCGGACGGCCGACTGCTGGGCATCCGAGTGGAGTCAGGGGACGACGACAACGACGACGACTCCAACCGGCACGACGACGATGTCGACGACGATGAAGAAGACGGAGATGAAGAAGACGAAGACGAAGACGAACAGTCGGTGAGTCTGGAGTCGATCCCCGCAGCTGTGCGATCGGCGCTTGGAAAGCTCGCCGACGGCAACAGCATTGAATCCGTGGAGCGAGAAAAACACGACGGCAGAGTGCAGTTCGAAGCTACCTGGACCGTTGACGGCATCGAACACGAAGCGGCCGTCACCGCCGACGGGATTTTGATCGAACTTCAGGAAGCCGTCGCCGCTGACACGGTTCCGGAAGCCGTCCGCCGAATCAGCGGCCGGCACTTTGACGGCCGGGAATCTCTGGAATTCGAACGCAAGCTGATCGCAGCGTACGAAGTCGAAAACGACGAACAGGAAATCCTGCTGACTCCGACCGGCCGCCGGATCGAAATTGAAGGCGACGAAGAATGACCCGCAGGATGCAGGAGTTTCATGCGCGTTCTGGTTGTTGAAGACTATCGTCCCGTTCGCGAAGCCGTCGTTCAGGGATTAACGGAAGCCGGCTTCGCGGTCGACGCGGCCCCGGACGGTCGCGAGGGACTTTGGTACGCCACAAAGAATCCCTACGACGTGATCGTGCTGGACCTGATGCTTCCGGAGGTTTCCGGAATGGAAGTCCTGCGCAGCCTGCGACAGTCCGGATCGGAAGCCTGTGTGCTGCTGCTGACCGCACGTGACGCTGTCGAAGACCGTGTGGAGGGGCTCAATGCCGGCGCTGATGATTACCTGATTAAGCCGTTTGCGTTCGAGGAACTTCTGGCGCGAGTGCAGGTGCTGTTTCGCCGGCGCTACGACCGGCCCGATCCGGTCCTGCGCGTTGAAGATCTGGAAATCAACACCGCCACTCAGCAGGTCAGTCGTGCGGGAATCAACATCAGCCTGACTCGCCGGGAGTACTCGCTGCTGGTGTTTCTGGCGATGCGAGCCGGCCAGGTTGTGTCACGCACGGACATCTGGGAAAACGTTTACGAATTCGAATCGGACGCCCACAGCAACGTGATTGACGTCTACATCCGGTATCTGCGAAAGAAGATCGAGCGTCCGGACTGGAAGCCATTGATTCACACGCGCCGGGGCTTCGGGTATGTCCTGGGAGAACAGAAAGCCGAGTAGCGGCACGCGCGCAGCCGGATTCCGGTGCTGTCGTGTTTGACCCGAGCCGGCGACGAGGCGATGCCGGGTTGAACGGAATCCCTTCCCGCCGGCCGGTGCCGGTTCATCGACCGAAAGTTCCGGAATACCATACCGCCGCAGTTTCGGCGGGGCACAGGCTTCGGCCATTCCTGACGACAACGGACGCTGGTGGAACTTTCGAGTCGGTCCCATGAACACTTCGCTGCGAACCAGGCTGCTGCTGGCAATTCTGGGGACGATTATCGTCGTGCTGAGCGCAACGCAGTACGGTCTGTACGCGATGATTCGCCGCCAGCTTTATTCGGAATTCGATCAGCTTCTGGGTTCCCGAGCTCGCGCGCTGGCCGCCCTGATCGAACAGGCCGGGGACGAGATCGAAATCGAGTTCCACGAACACGCGATGCAGGAATTCGCTCGCGGCGTCCGGCCGGAGTATTACCAGGTCTGGCACGAAGACGGCACGGTGCTGGCACGATCGCGGCAGTTGAACGGGCACGATCTCATTATTCTGCAAGGAGACCTGGTCGTCCCCGCCATTCGGGAAGTCACGCTGCCGGACGGTCGTCCGGGTCGCGCCGCGGGAATCCGCTTCCTGCCATCCGTCGAAGGCGAAGTGGTGGCCGCGCCGGAGTCAGCGTCCGCGGACACCGACGATTTGGGACGGCATGACGACGATCACGACGATCGGGACGACGTGGATTTTTCCGGCCGCGTGCATGTCGTGCTGGTCGTCGCCAGAGACACGCTGGACATGGAAGCGTCGCTGGCGGAGTTCGCCTGGCTGCTGGTCGGTTCCGGTTGTGTCGCCGCGGCGGGAATTCTCGGAATTCTGGCCCTGCTGGTGACTCGCCATTTGCGGCCGCTGCAGTCTCTTGCGCGCCAGATCAGCGGCGTTGACGAGCAGCGCCTGAACAACCGGTTTGCCCTTGCCGACGGGCCGGCGGAACTGCAGCCTGTTGTCGCGCGGCTGAATGAGCTGATGGCGCGGCTGGAAGCGGCGTTTCTGCGTGAGAAGACGTTTACCGCGGACATCGCACACGAACTCCGGACGCCGTTGGCCGGAATTCGATCCATTCTGGAAGTCGGGCTCAGCCGTCAGCGCGACGCTGCCAGCTATCGCACATCGCTGGAGAAATGTCTGCGGATCAGCGACGAGACGGAGACGATCATTTCGACGCTGTTATCGCTGTCCAGAATCGAAAGCGGCCAGGAAACTCTGGACTGCGATCCACTCGACGTAAGCCGCTTTCTGACCGGCGGCTGGCGGACGTTCGATTCAAAGGCCCGGGAACGGAATGTGGACGTTCAATGGTGTTGCCGGGAAGGCGCGATTCTTCACACCGATCGCGACAAATTACAGGTCGCTGTCAGCAACCTGTTCGACAATGCCGCGACCTATGTCGATGACGGCGGTGAAGTGCGGATCACCACGCAGGTCACCGGCGATCGGTTCGAAATCGCGATCTCAAACACCGGCTGCCGTCTGACGACCGATCAGGTGACCAGGGTCTTTGATCGGTTCTGGCGAGCGGATACGGCACGGTCGGATACCGGGACTCACGCCGGACTTGGCCTGGCACTCACTGACAGGATCATCCGCTTTCTTGACGGGACGCTGTCCGCAAACGTCAGCGACGGGCGATTTCGGGTCGCCATCAGCCTGCCGTCGAATCAGGTTTCGCTGGCGTCGGATGCTGACGAATCCGAACTGGATCTTCCGGCGACCGAACAGCATTCGTCCGCGGGCCCGGTTGCGATCAATTCGACGTGACGATCTGCCAGGGCCTGTCATGCGACCGTTGCGGGCCGCGTTGTTCTGCGGGTCCGGGTTCCGGATTCGATCTGGCATTGACCAAAGCTTTCGTGTCGGCAAAAAATGCCGACCTTTTCATCTTACAGTGGATCCATCGGAACGGGCGAAATGGACTTCGGGAAACGCCGCCGGCGCGGCTTCACCATGATTGAGTTACTGACCGTCGTGTGCATCGTGGGGATCCTTGTGGCGCTGCTGTTGCCGGCGGTCCAGCAGGCTCGCGAAGCCGCCAGGCGCCTGCATTGCCGCAACAATCTGCGGCAGATCGGAATCGCCCTGCACAGCTACCAGGCCTCGTTCGGTGCTTTTCCTCCGGGCGAACTGGGAGCCATTGACCACCAGGGACAGGGCTGCGAACCGCATGAACTTCCGGTCGAGGACAATCCGACCGCCTGCACAGACTACCAGTCGTGGACTGCACTTTGTCTGGCTCACCTGGACCAGCAGCCGCTGTCGAGCCGCTATGACTTCGACGAAGCCTGGAGCAGCCTGAAGAACCGGCCGGTTGTCAGCGTGCCGCTTCCGGTGTTTCAGTGCCCGTCAGTCACCGGGACGGAGCGATATGACCGGCACCATGTCGTCGGCGCCGCGGCGACCGACTACGGCTCCATCAGCCGTGTGGAAAAGAAAGTCTACACCGACGTGTTCGGCATCGCGGCTCCCGGTCAGGCGGCCCGGCGCGGTGCATTGGGAGAATACGAAGCCAATCGACCCGCTGATATTTCCGACGGGCTGTCGACCACGATGATGGTCGCCGAATGCGCAGCACGGCCGGATGCCTGGGTGCTGGGAAAACAGATGTCTGCGTCTCAGTTCATGCACTACACCGATGACGACATTGTGCAGGACGGCGGCCGACTGATTGCCGAAAGCGGAATCGGCTGGGCGGATCCGGACGCGGGATTCCATGTCAGCGGCGTGCGTTCCGACGGAGTCACGGTCTACGGCCCGGTGTTTATCAACGGCATCAACGTCGGCGAAACTTACAGCTTTCATTCCGGCGGCGCTCAGGTGCTGTTCTCGGACGGATCTGTGACGTTCCTTTCGGAGCACATCGATTCGTGGGTCTACATCAGCCTGTGTACGCGAGCCGGCGGCGAAGTGGTCGGCGACTTTTAGCTGTCCGCTATTGGGTGTCCGTTGATGTCCCGGATGCGTTTGGTCGCCGATGCCAATCTGGAGTGCGGTGACACGTCACCGCTTTGGATGTCTCCCGGAAGCGTCGCCCAACATCCGGGATCGTGCGATCCATCATGACCCGCCCAGCGAATCACCTGAGGTTCTCAGGCGTTCTTAGAACCCCTAACAAAACCTCCGAGGCCGCGTTGTGCCGACAGTAGTCGAGATGCAAGGAAGAATGACGAGGCGACAAATGTCGTCGAGGAGTGATGACGCCGCAGATCGGCTGCTGTCGTCACAACCCTTCGGGACGTTTGTGGTTGCGTCTCAGGCGGCGGCGCTCGGCGTCGACGGGATGTCCCGTCTCCTTCTCACTTCTTGCCTGAAACCCAACCACAAACGTCGCGGCTCTCGCAGGTTTTGTTAGGGGTTCTTAGTCGTTCACCAGGAATGAAGGAATGGAAACCTCCAACAGCCGGCCCACGACCGCGACCAGGGAAAAAGTCGTGATCCATGCGGCCTATCCGCTGTGGCGCAAGCACATTCTGATGGCCATTGCCCGCGCCAAAGAACTCCAGGACGCAGGCAGCGAAGTCGTACTGACGTATTGCGACAGCCGCGGCGGCACCTGCGCCGTGAATTTCGCCGGCAGCCCCGGAACATGCTTCATTTGCCGTTCCTGTGTCACAAAATCTTTGTCAGACCGCGTAGTTGACTCCAGCGAATGCGCGTTGACTGCAATGAAGGGTGCTCCGGCTTTCGGATCGCTGGCCTGCGGCGTGTATTCCGCTCCGCCCTGAAACTGCCACGGCTTCGCGCCGCCGCCGTATTCCACCGCAAAGGCCGCTTCACCGTACAGCCGCCAGTCAGCAGTCGGGTAGTACGACGTTCCCAGGATCAGTGATTCGCGGACGTAGTTGATTCGTTCAAACGTCGGGTTCTTTAGCTGGTACTCATCCCCGACGTGCGAGCTGACGTGAAAGTATCCGAACTTGAAAGCCAGGTTGTCCTGTTTTCCGGTCCACAGCAGTCCGAAGCGATAGTCAATGGATTCGACATCCATGGACTTTTGCGGATCCAATCTCGGCAGTGCGGCCCCTTCCAGATCAATCTGCCATGCATCCAGGTTCAGAAACTCCGGCTGATCGCGGCGAAACAAACCGACTCGCCCGCCGATGGTCGCGTCCCATCGCCACGACTTCGCGCCGTAGTCGTAGAGCGCTACTGTTGCAAAACGCGGTTCATGCGGAGCGGCGATGTAGGACCGGTACAGCAATCCGTCCGGCAGGACATGGTCGCCGGGAGGAAGTCCGCTGTTCAGTTGAGCGGCGAAACCAGGCTGTTCGGGAGCGAAGAGCTGTTCGAACGACGTTTGAGAATAGGATTGCGTCGGCCCGGCATGTCCCCCGACAACCGGCAGATTCTGCCGGCTGCTGACCGTCGGGAATGACGTGCGATAATCTGCCGTGCCGGGCAATTGCCCGTGCGCAGCGGAAACGCCAAGCATGACCGCGATCACAGCGGCGCGGCAGAATCCGCGGAGTGCTTTGGTTTTGTGACCCATCGCCACCAAAAGACTGTCTTTCAGAGGATTGGCGGAGCGTTGAAGCGAGAATGGTACGGTTTCGCGATGAGAACCTGATGAGAATCGATGGGCCAATACGCGAACGGATTCAACCGATGGCTGACTTTGCAGGCGCGCACTTCAGGTTCCCGAGAGCGATTCTAGTGCGATGCAAAATCCAGGTCAGCGCCAGTTTCCACCTGCGTGTTGCCTGAATTCTCCGCATCCTGCATCCCTGGCCGGACTCTGGAACGTCCAGTCGGGACAACACTGCCAGCCGAATCGTTGAAGCATTCCGCCATGAACATCAGCCATCGCCTGTTTGGTAATCTGGCCGCGGCGGACCCGATACTTTTCGCTCTTCTTACTCCCGCGATGAACGGCAGCCATCGCCCGTCCGGCATGGCGCTCTTATCTGGCCCGTTTCAGCCGCTGGGCCTGTTCGCCGTGCCACGGGATCAGGATTCGTTGAGTGCCATCGGACGTTGTTATCCGGACCGTGCCATCCTCAAGGAAATGAATCGGATTGGAATCTGTCGTGTAGGTGGCCCGCAGGATGTGCCTGACGGCGAATGTCCTGAGAGCGTTCCGTGAGGAGTATTCGCCGTACAGCACGCCATCTTCAATCCACCATCGTGTGAAGGCCGGCCTGCCGTCGAAGGGGTCGTGGTCGTAGAGCATCGTTCCGTCAGGTCGAAAGTCGAGGACCATGTGACCGGGGTCTTCCTGGTAGGTCCAGGTTCCCACCAGCCGACGTTCATCGGCATTCAGCGCGGGTGTCCAGACGAAGATCAACACCAGGCCGGCCAGCACGGTCAGCGGCATTGCCAGCAGCAGTGTCATTCGACGCGCAGACCTGTTTCTGTGTCCGGATCTTGCGTTTGTTGTCGGGTACTTGTCGCCGGAACTCGGCATCGGGAAATCTACTTTCGAAATGCAGATCCTGACCGGATGCGAATTTGTCTGACGCGTGGTCGGTGATCTTTCCCCGGAAACCAGTCTCTGATTCGAGACGTTTCCAGGTTCACAAAGCTGAAACGGGATCTCGGCATTCCGTCTGCACGGTCTGATCGATATACGTGAAGCGACGGACGGACGCCGGATTGCCCCTGTCGCGCGAATGACGGGCGGAGCACGACATCGCGAGATACAGACGGGAACGGAGTTGATGTTAAGGAGCCATCGAGCCAGGGTCCGTGTCTGGCCCGGACGACCTTATCCGCTGGGAGCCACCTGGGAAGGTCGCGGGGTCAACTTCGCGCTGTTTTCGGCAAACGCGACTCGCGTGGAACTGTGCCTGTTCGATTCCGTCGACAGCCGCGAAGAAACGTACTGTGTGCCCCTTCGCGAACAGACGGACCTGGTGTGGCACTGTTTTCTGCCGGATATTCGCCCCGGCCAGTTGTACGGTTTTCGAGTCCACGGGCCCTATGATCCGCGGCGCGGGCATCGTTTCAACCAGAACAAAGTGCTGCTGGACCCGTATGCCAGGGCGATCGGGCGGCGAATTCGCTGGTCAGACTCCATGTTTGGCTACACGATCGGCGACGAAACGCAGGATCTGTCGTTTGATACCCGCAACAACGCCGATAGCGCTCCTCTGGCCGTGGTTGTCAAACCGGCATTTGCCTGGGGTCGCGACCGTCCTCCGCGCACGCCCTGGCATGAAACGGTGATCTATGAAACTCACGTCAAGGGATTCACCATGCGGCATCCCGACGTGCCTGCACATTTAAGAGGCACGTTTGCCGGCCTGGCGTCACCGGCGGCCATTCGGCATTTTCGAAAGCTGGGTGTCACCGCCATCGAACTGATGCCCGTGCATCACCATGTCGATGACCGTCATCTGGTCGACGCGGGGCTGTCCAATTACTGGGGCTACAACACGCTGTCGTTCTTTGCTCCCGAATCGCGCTACGCGGCGTCGGACGCCGCCCGTTCCGCGGCGGAGTTCAAGTGGATGGTGCGACGCCTTCACCGGGCGGGCTTCGAAGTGATTCTCGACGTCGTCTACAACCACACCGGAGAGGGCAATCATCTGGGACCGACGCTGTCGCTGCGAGGTATCGACAACGCGTCGTACTATCGACTGCTGCCGAACAACGGCCGTTATTACATGGACTATACCGGCTGCGGCAATACGCTGAACATGCTGTGTCCCCACGTGCTGCAGTTGATCATGGACAGCCTTCGATACTGGGTGACGGAAATGCATGTCGACGGTTTCCGATTCGACCTGGCCAGCACGCTGGCGCGCGAGCTGCACGCGGTCGATCGGCTGGGAGCCTTCTTCGACATTATTCATCAGGACCCGATTCTGTCGCAGGTCAAGCTGATCGCGGAGCCGTGGGATCTGGGCGAAGGCGGATACCAGGTCGGCAATTTTCCGATCCTGTGGACGGAATGGAACGGCAAGTATCGCGACACCATCCGGCAGTTCTGGAAGGGAGACGGCAACACCGTTTCCGAATTCGCGACGCGGCTTTGCGGAAGCAGCGATCTTTACGAACACAGCGGTCGCAAGCCCTATGCCAGCATCAACTATGTGGCATCGCACGACGGATTCTGTCTGCATGATCTGGTCAGCTACAACCACAAGCACAACGAACGGAATCCTCACGGAAATCAGGATGGCGACAATCACAACCTGAGCTGGAACTGCGGCGATGAAGGTCCGACCAACAACACCGACGTTGTGCAGTTGAGGCACCGCCAGATTCGCAACATGCTGACAACACTGATGTTTTCGCAGGGTGTTCCCATGATCCGCTGCGGCGACGAAATGGGGCACACGCAGCGCGGGAACAACAACACCTATTGTCAGGATAACGACCTGAACTGGCTGAACTGGAATCTGGAAGAGTGGCAGACGAGCCTGCTGCAGTTTGTGTCGGAACTGATCCGGCTCAGGCACCGGATGCCGGTCCTGCGCCGGCGCCGGTTTTTTCAGGGGCGACAGATTCGCGGCGCGGACACCACTGACATCATGTGGTTTACCAGTTGCGGTCGGCAGATGCAGGATTCCGACTGGCACTCGCCGGGCGGCAATGTTCTGGGCGTCCGGCTCAGCGGCAGGATGCCGGACGAACAGGATGACCGCGGCCGAACGATCTCCGGCAGCACTTTGGCGCTGCTGTTCAACTCGACGCACCGCGAGATCGAATTCGTTCTGCCGCGCGTTGAACGAAACGAATACTGGCGGCAAATCCTGAACACGGAGCGCTGGAAGGGCGATACCAGGAAGCTGCCAGGCGGCAAACCCATTTCGATGATCGGCCGATCGGTGGTCGTGCTGGAACTTCGCCGAATTCGCCCCGCCGCGCTGTCCGGCCTGCTGCTGCGCGGGTCGGCGCCGCAGAACGGCCGCGCGCCGTGAGCTGTCCGCTTTCCGGTTGACCGGGCTGCATGGCGGCTACGACATCGGCGCGATTTCATCAATCTGCTGAATTCGGCGCAGGTGACGTCCGCCTTCGAATTCGGTTGTCAGCCACGTCTGCACGATGCCTTCCGCTTCGTCATAGCTGACGAGCCGCTGACCGAGTGCCAGGACGTTGCCGTTGTTGTGTTGCCGTCCCCAGATCGCCGACTGCTGGTTCCAGCACAACGTGCAGCGTACGCCGCGAACCCGGTTCGCCACGATGGCCTCGCCGTTTCCGCTGCCGCCGATCACGATTCCGCGATCGAACTTTCCGGCTCCGACGGCTTCCGCGGCGGGTCGAATGAAGATCGGATAGTCCACCGGCTCCGGGGAGTTCGTTCCGAAATCCGTAACGTCGTGCCCGGCACGGGACAGGAAAGCCCGCAGGCGTTCCTTGTATTCGAAACCCGCGTGATCGGAGGCAATGGCGATGCGCATGACGGTTTCAGTCTCCCGGCGGTGAACGGCGGATCGGGTGATTGAGCCGCTGTTGACAGGGCATGCTCACCCGGCGGAGGAACGCCTGGTTCGGTCGACGCGAATGATAGCAATGCCGCCAGGATTGTCGTGATCCGAACGAATGACTGCTGCGTTGTCACTGTGAAGGCCGTTCAACGACAGGGACAGCCTGGCGATCGATAACCTTCTTCGGTTCAGCAAAAATCCGTGCTGACGGTTGGCGGGACGCTCCGAAGGACCAGCGGTCGAATGACGCTGCCAGCCTGGAAGCCGAATCGCCGGCCCGTTAGAGTCTCCCGCAGGACGCGCTTCGACGACCACCGGACGGATGTTTCCCGATACAGGAAGAAACCGATGACTGACGAAAATAACCAGGAACGAACGGCGGACTCTGTTTCGGCCAGTGCCGACCGGAAGGCTGCCGGTGACGATTCGCCGCAGGGCGGTCCCGAACGGGTCTTTCTGGTGTCGTATCCGAAAATCGTGTTTCTGTATCCGACAGTGCTGGCGGCCCTGTTCGGCATGATCTTTATGCTTGCGAAAGGCAACGATCCCGCCGCGGACTACGCCGTAATTCCCGCTCGCATCTTTCTGGCGGTGCTGGCGATCAACCTGGTGGTGATTTCCTTCGACTTCCCGCGAACCACGTCGCTGACCTGGTTCTTTGCGGTCGTTGCGGCGCTGATCGGACTGTGGACGCTGTTTCGGCTGAATCCGGACCTGATTCCATCGATCGGAGGGATCATCGCCCGGATCACTCCCAAGACCAACGCCGCGTTCTACACGATCTACTTTCTGATCATGATGTTCCTGTACGGCTGCGTGATGGTCAGCCGACGCTTCGACTTCTGGGAAGTCCGGGGCAACGAACTGCTGCACCATCACGGCGTGCTGAGCGACATGGAACGGTTCTCCGCTCCCAATCTGCGAATCGACAAGGAAATCAACGACGTCTTCGAATACCTGCTGCTTCGATCCGGACGGCTGATTCTGCATCCCAGCCAGGAACGCCGCGCGATCGTGCTGGAAAATGTGTTCTTCATCAATCAGAAGGAAGAACGCATCACGAAGATGCTGGGAGCTCTGCAGGTCCGTTTCCGTCACGACCACGATGGCTGAACGAACCACAACTGAGAACAGGGAACCGAAACGAAGCCTGGCTGAAACGAAGCCGGACGTTCTTCCCGGATTCCCCTGCGTCATCGTTTCGCGTCAGTCCTCCGCGCGGCTGCCGTCGCCGCACATCCTGACGATTTTCGGATCGAAGCGGGCGATCACGTCGACCAGATCGGACTGTTCGGCCATGACCTGTTCGATGTTCTTGTAGACGCCGGGGACTTCGTCAGCGCCTGCCGAAAGTACCGTCACGCCGCGCTTCGCCAGAGTGCGCTTGATGGCAGCGAAGTTGAACTTGTCCTTTGCCTGGCGGCGAGACATCTGCCGGCCGGCTCCGTGTGACGCCGAACTCAGGCTTTCGCAGTTCCCCTTTCCGCGGACGACAAACGCCGGATCGGCCATCGATCCCGGGATCACGCCCAGCACACCTTCGGCCGCCGGTGTCGCTCCCTTGCGATGAACAATCATGTCCCGGCCGCTGTGATGCTCCTTCCACGCGAAGTTGTGGTGGTTTTCGATGTCCGTGATCACGCGTGCTCCGAGCAGCTTCGAGACCAGCCGATGGATCACATCGTGGTTCGCGGCGGCGTAGTCGCCCATCAGATTCATCGCGGCCCAGTATTCCTGACCTTCCTGGCTGTCCATATCCAGCCATGCCAGGTAGCCCAGCGACTGATGCCGTCGGTGAAGCTGTCGGCGAGCGATGTCGGAATAAAAGGAACACACCGAAGCGCCCGTTCCGCGACTTCCGCTGTGGCTCAGCAGCGCGACGTACTGACCGGGTTCCAGCGGCAGGTCGGCCGCCGGTTCGCTCAGGGTGAAGACTCCGAATTCGACGAAGTGATTTCCGGAACCGGACGTTCCCAGTTGCTGACGAGCCTTTGACTTGTTGTCCTTCGTGATCCGCGTCACCGTCCAGTCCTGATCGAGCACCTGATGGTCCTGCGGTTTTTCGTGAACGCTGCCGACGCCGAATCGTGTTCCGTTCTCCAGAGCGTTGCGGAAATGGTCGAACTGTGCCGTCATGGCCCGAACGGGAATGTCCAGCACCGACAGTTTCATGCGGCAGGCAATGTCGACTCCGACCGCATACGGAATCACGGCGTTGTCCAGCCCCAGAACTCCGCCGATCGGCAGCCCGTAGCCGACGTGAGCATCCGGCATCAGAGCGGCGCCGACCGCTGAAGGAACATGGCAGGCATCCTCCATCTGTCGGTGAGCGGCCGGGTCAATGTCGGATCCCCACGTGCGGTACGTGATCGGTTCGCCGACAGGCTCCGTGGCGTCGCTCAGCAGTTCCTTTGCCAGCGCATCCATCACCGGATCCCCGACGAACAACTGCGGCGATTCCGCCACCTGACGCAGCCGGTCCTTGATCTCCGCGGAAGAGTGCTGCTTCTGTTTCACAAGTTCCTGCACAGCGGCGATGGCGTACTTTGAGCAGTACTTCGGAATTCCCAGCTTTTCGAGTTGTCTGGCGTTCATGATTCTCTCCGCGATCATTGACACGATTGCCGACCGAAGGATCGCATGATTGTTCCACGACCGAAAGCCGCGCTGCCCGATCCCCACGCGTCATTCCCGCGCAGGCGGCGTGATCGCCAGCGGGAACCCGCCCGATCACTGTCTGGGTTCTCGCCTGCGCGGGAATGACGGAACGAACGGCGCCCTGGGTTCCCGCCTGCGGGAATGACGGAACGCGAACGGCCTGGGTTCCCGCCTGCGCGGGAATGACGGAACGCGAGGCGCACTGGGTTTCCGCCACCCGATTTCTCGAATGCAGCCGGTGAGGGCATGACGGGTTCCTGTGATTTAGGCTTGCCGAAGTGAATCGATCTGCCTGGTCTTTGGCCGTTCATTCGGCAACGATGCATGCCTGCTGCCTTCCAATGTCCGCTGCCCGCGCCGGGAATGTGTCGCGATGTCCATGGGAACCAACAGGACGCTGCCTTCGAATCCGACCGAACTTGCGAAGTTCGGGAAGCTGGAACTGGTTGCGCGTCAGCTTGTGGAGGGACTGATGATCGGGCGGCACCGCAGTCCGTTTAAGGGGTCGAGCGTCGAGTTCGTCGAACACCGCGACTACTACCCCGGCGATGAACTTCGCCACATCGACTGGCGCGCGTACGGAAAGACAGGCCGCTACTACATCAAGGAGTTCGAAGACGAAACCAACCTGCGTGCTCACCTGCTGGTGGATGCCAGCGGCAGCATGAACTATGCCGGCAGCACGCTCAGCAAGTTTGACTACGCCCGACTGCTGGCGGCATCGCTGGCGTGGTTGCTGATTGGCCAGCGCGATTCGGTCGGGATGGTGACATTCGATTCCGGAATTCGCGAACAGTTGAAGCCGTCGGGCAGTCGCGACACTCTGCGGCGGATGCTGCACATTCTGGAAACGACGCAGCCCGGCGCAGACACCAGCCTGGCCGGCGTGATCGACCGCCTGTTGCCCACGTTTCGGCGGCGCAGTCTGTTGATTCTGATCAGCGACTGTCTTGATTCGCTGCAAGCTCTGGAAACGGCACTGCTGCGATGCCGGCACGCGAAGCATGAGATCATCATCTTCCGGATCGTGGCTCCGGAAGAAGAGGAATTTCCGTTTGAGCGCCCGACGCAGTTCCGCAATCTGGAGGTGGCGAACCACCGGCTGCTGGTCGATCCTGCGAGGTTGCGCAGGGAGTACCTTCGCCAATACGGAGAGTTTTCCGAGGGCCTGAAGCGGCTTTGCGGCAACAACGGCATCGATCATCGACGACTGCTGACAACGGACCCGCTGCAGACCGTGCTGGGAAGCTGGCTGGCGGAACGTATGAGTTTCAGCCGAAAGTAGCGCAGCGGTCAGATCCCGCCGTCCAGATCGTTCAGAATCCGGCGGTGCTGTTCGGCTCGTTCCGTTTCGTTCAGTGCGTCAAACACAGTGGCCAGCAGTTCGTGGATATTCCGACTCTGCTGCTTCTTTGCCAGAGCGGTCTCCAGGTCGTGGCGGGCTTCTTCCCAGCGTCCCACGGCGATGTAGACTTCGGCACGGGTCGACAGCACATCGGGGTGATCCGGCAGCATGCTGAGCGCTTCGTCAAGATGCGCGAGAGCGCGTTCGGCGTTGTCCGGACTTTCGCGGACCAGCGCCAGCGACAGGTTGTTCAGCACCATCGGACTGCGCTTGTTCAGCGCGTAGGCTCGTTCCAGAAACTGTCGCGCGCGGCCTGTCTGCCCGGCTTCCAGAGCGCACGTGCCGATAAACGTGTAGACCTGTTCGTTTGACGATCCGCCGGCCAGCAGTTCCGTCAGCATGTTTTCGGCGTCCGCGGCCAGCGGGTGTTTCGAACTGCTGAGACGCGCCAGCCGTTCCAGGACAAGTCCGCTGACGACACGTGTCTCCAGAGCTTCCTTCAGCAGTGCCACGAGCGAGTCATCGTCTGCGCTGTCTTCGGCCGAATTTCGCTGATCGTAGAGCGCAATGAACACGCGTCCGGCCAGCGCGTTCAAAACGGCTGCTTCGGCGCTGCCCTGTTCGAATTTCTCAAGCTCCGAAACCAGGAACGATCGCGCGTCTTCGAGCCTTCCGGCGACCAGCAGCGTTTCTCCGTGCAGAGCGGCGGTCCGGGCCTCGTAAGATTCCGTCAACTGCTGACGCTGTTCGGCAAGCAGCGTTTCCAGCAGCTCTTCCGACGCATCAGTGCGCCCGGCGGCGCGGTAAAGCCTGGCGAGCATCAGGCGCAGGTCCGGATTTTTTTCCGTGAGCGACTCCAGACGCACGATCGCTTCATCGGTGATTCCGGAGGATGCAAGCAGCTGAATGTAGATCAGTTCGTCTCCCAGGGCAGTCGCGTCACCGGACTGTGCGATTTTCTCCTTCCAGACGTCAACCGCCGGCTTCAGCACTTCGGCGCTGACGGTTGCCCCGGCGGCGGCCAGTTGCAGCAGCGCGACCACAGCGGGTTTGTTGTCCGGCTGAAGCTGAGTCGCCTTGGACAGCAGGTCGGCGCAGGAATCGCGATTCAGCATCGATTCCCGCAGCCGCTTGGTGGAAAGCTGGACGTAGAAGGATGCCAGGCCGCGCTGCAGGGCCGGCGAGGCGTTCTGCTGCAGTCCTTCCAGCAGAACGGCCTGCGCTTCATTGTCGCGGTTCGCCAGTGCCAGCACTTCCGACCAGCCGATTCGCGCCGCGTCGTCTCGCGGATTTTGAATCACGCGCTGCTCGAAGCGTTCCCGGGCGGACTGAATGTGCGTGTCGATCTGTTCATCGCTGCGACCGATCTGCCGCTGCACGCGAGCCAGCAGCAGCGCTGCTTCCGGGCGCGCGTCGACGATCTGCAGCAGATGCTGCTCGGCCTGACGCAGTTGATTCTGGCGAAGGTAGATTTCGGCCAGCAACTGATGGGCGTTCACGCTGTCCGGCTTTTCGCTGATGGCCTTGTGAAGTTGAGCCAGCGCCAGTTCGGTCGTGACGTTCAGAACCGGTTTTTCCGCGGTCGCCTGTGAGGCCAGCCAGACGCGTGCGGGAACGTAGCCGCTTTTGTCCAGCGGCGTCATGCTTTCGATCTGAGCGGCCGCCAGTTCGGTCTGGTGTTCTTCAATCAGGAACATTGCCAGCCGAAATCGATAGCGTTCTTCGTGGGGACGCTGCTGGACCAGACTTCGCAGGTACAACTGAGCATCTTCGTCGCGACCGTCTTTGATGGCATCGTCGGCCGCAATTTCATATGCCTGAATTGTTTCCGTCTGCGAAGCTCGCCGAAGCCACCAGACGTAGCTGCTGCCACCGACAGCGACCAGCAGAAACGGTAGACCGATCAACAGCCGGCCGTAGGCCCGTGAAACGAACCAGGCTTCCGTGAATTCCCAGATCCAGCGGACGACGTACGACGGCCGCATCAGATCCGCGATTCCGGGACGTTCGCGCGGATCGAAATTCGGATCATCCGGGGTCACCACGGTGTTCCTGGAATCTGCGACGGGTGGCTTCGTTTTGTCGTCCGACATGGCGGTGCGTTCTCTTGTTCAGAAAACCAATCTTCGGAACCAGTAATGACCGGGGCGGAAGGGAAATCCCAGGCCGCATCATCAATTGAAAAGCCGCCAGGCTGGTTCAGCCGCCGGCCGTGTGAATCCCGGCTGAGTCTTCCATCACGAATGAACCGAGCGAATCAGCGACATCACTGACGACCCGGCCGATTGCTGTTGCGCGTATTTTCACGTTGTCTGGCGGCTGTCGAGGCGGGGAAGGACACCAAAAACCCGATTCCACATCCGGGTGAACGGATTGACGAACATTGCTGACAGGCCGCTTGCACCCAGGTCCGGAACCGGATCCGTGAAGAAGCTCAGGAATGCGTCGCCGCTGTAGACCAGTCCTGCCGCGACCAACAGGGCCGCATAACCGATCAGATCATGTTGCCAGCCGCCCGAAAGGTCGAACTGGTAATCCTGCCATGCCACGGCGATCGAAGTGACTCGCAGCACGTTCATCACGCCGGCAAACATGGCTCCACTGCCCAGAATGATGAGGGAATGCATCGGCTTGCGACGGTTGATGCACAGAATCACGGCAGCCAGGAACAGCACGGTAAACAGCGACTGCACGCCGCTGCAGGCATCTTCGACCAGCAGCCTCTTGCCGGGCATGCTCAGCACATTCCCTTCGCGAAGGTGCAGGTATTGGAAATGGTGCAGCAGCTTGCTGGCCACCACCGTCGTCGCCTTTTGCAGCCATTGAATCAGCCGGATGTCATAATTCAGCGGCGGACGAAGCGTCAGCAGCGGCAGCAGGATCAGATATCCCAGCGAGATATTGAAGTCTCGGTCGCGAGTCGTCACGCACACGGCGAACGCCAGAAGAATTGCTCCCGCCGCCATAAACCACGGCGACTGCAGCAGCACAGCGGCGGCGATCAGGCACACATCCAGATTGATCAGCAGATAACGAATGATCCTGTGTCGACCGGCAGGACCGTCCGCGCGGCTGATCGCCAGCCACGCAAAGCCCGCAAGGGCGAACGGAAAGAACTGATAATGTGACTTCGACCACAGCTCTGTGTAGTACGCGTAAAGGTACGGCAAATGGGCCACGGCCAGCAGGCTGATGAGACCGTTTCGGCGAATCCACGCCGCGAACTTGTTTGCGGAATCGGACATGTATCACAGGCCTGTGCTTCAGGAGACAGTGCGGCAGCAGTCCTGCGACATGCGGGACTGGGGCCGGATTTTGACGATACCGCCGCGTCGCTGTGATCTTCAATGGTGAATCCTGCGGAACCGGCTATTGTAACATTCCCAAATCGCGAATTCCGCCTTCGCATCGACAGAATCGGTCACGGAATTCGCACCGGGGCTTCCGGCGCGTTGCGAAAAAACGTCAGTCGCCGAAGGCTCCACATCCCGCTCACGAAAGCTGCTGCCTTGCCAACACAGGAAGATTCACACGTTCTTCAATTGCATCCGGACGACAACACCGCTGTCGCACGCACGATTCTGTCTCGAAACATGTCGCTGACGACCGGTGGGAACCTGTTCAGTGTTCAGCAGGATATTCCGCAGGGCCACAAGGTCGCCGTGCAGCACATTTCGGAAGGGGCACCGATCCGGAAATTCGGCCAGACGATCGGGTATGCGTCGTCGGATATCTCGCCGGGAGACTGGGTCCACGTCCACAACGTCAGCGCGACGAAACCGGGTCTGGACTACGAATTCGCCACTCAGATTCGTCACGCCGCCGCTCCCGATCAGGCGCGGTCATTCCAGGGTTTTCGGCGAGCCAACGGAAAGGCGGGAACTCGCAACTACATCGCTCTGATCAGCACCGTCAACTGTTCCGCGACGACGGCTCGCTATGTGGCCCGTGAACTGGCCGCTACGGATCTGACCGCGTTTCCGAATATTGACGGCGTGGTGCCGCTGGTCCACAAGGGCGGCTGCGCGATGGCATTCGACAGCGAAGATCATCGGCAGTTGAACCGAACTCTGGCCGGATTTGCCGAACATCCCAACATCGCCGCATGCCTGGTGCTGGGACTGGGATGCGAAACCGCTCAGGCGACTCACCTGGAACGGGAGCATCATCTGGTTCAGCTTGGACGCGGCGGTTCGGCAGCGGTTGCCGATCGGCCGATGGTGCTGAACATTCAGGAAGTGGGCGGCGTGCGCAAGACGGTTGATCATGCCGTCGGAATTCTGCGCGACCTGCTGCCGGACGCGAACAATGTTCGTCGCGAACCGATTCCGCTGTCGGAACTCATGGTGGCTCTGGAATGCGGCGGCAGTGACGGCAACAGCGGCATAACGGCGAATCCTGCCGTTGGAGTCGCTGCCGACATGCTGGTGGCTCACGGCGGCACCGCTGTGTTGTCCGAAACCACGGAAATCTACGGAGCGGAACACCTGCTGACTCGCCGAGCGGCGACTCGCGAAATCGGCGAGGCACTGCTGGAACGAATTCACTGGTGGGAGGACTACGCTCGCCGTCACGACGCATCCATCGACAGCAATCCGTCCGTCGGCAACAAGAACGGCGGGCTGACCACGATCTTCGAAAAGTCGCTCGGCGCGATTGCGAAGGGCGGGACGTCACCGCTGATGGGAGTCTTCCGGTATGCCGAGCCCATCACGACGAAGGGCTTCGTGATTATGGACAGCCCGGGATTCGACCCGGCTTCCATCACGGGAAAAGTCGCCAGCGGTGCTCAACTCGTTGTGTTTACGACCGGGCGGGGCAGTTGTTTCGGCTGCAAGCCTTCGCCGACGATCAAAGTGGCCACCAACACCCCGATGTTCGACAGAATGCGGGGCGACATGGATATCAACGCGGGCGTCATCCTGGACGGAACCAGTGTCGAAGAAGTCGGCCGGCAGATCTTCGAAAGCATCGTGGCCACCGCCAGTGGCGAACGCACGCTGAGCGAACAGCAGGGAATCGGCGATGAAGAATTCTGCCCGTGGGTTCCCGGACCGATTTTCTGATGTCGGCGGGTTTTCCGGCCCATTGCCACAGTCGCGACCAGTGAGCTTCCGCAGCGAAGTCGAATTGCGCTGTCTGTGCCCGCAGAAAGCGCTTGCCGAACGATCGAATTCCCGGCGACATCGCGTGCCCGCGTATCGACAGCGCCCCGGCTCCGGCACGATCCGGAGCAGCGAAGGTCGAAAAAGCGGCACCACCCGAACAATCCCTACAGTTTCACAAATTACCTGACCGATACTACCCACAGGACCGTCTCAACACGATCGGTCTGCCTTTGCGTATTGGCAGACGGATCGAGCGGTCTACGGCTCAGGGCAGCCGCAGACATTGTTTTCCTCGCGGCAAGCGAGGTCTGAGCAGAGTGTGCGAGTCATGAGCGGTTGAAAAGCCAGTCAAAACTGTGGCTTGTGAAGGGTAGATCAATGCGGATTTGGCACCGTCTTCCAACGAGGATCCGGCCGTTTCGACCGGAAATCCGGGTGTCCGGGCAGGAGGCCAGCGATACGTCAAGCCTCGTGCAGCGGGCACTGGCGAGCGTTCGGCTGTTCCGACGGAAAGCGTTTGAACGCAGTGCCGCGGTGACTGCCGGGTTGCGTCGCGGCCGGCGTCTGGCGACGCTGATGGCGATGGCCTGTGCCTTCACGGCGACAACGGCGTTCGGTCAGGACATGATGGGCTACCAATCCTATGGTGCTCCGGCATTTATGGCCGGTGGACCACAGGCCTACAGCGCCACTCCGACTCAGGGATTGCCGCCCTCGTTTCTGTCTCATCCGTACATTTCTCCGTTCGATCACGCCTTCGAACAGCACTTCAACTCCGATGGCCTGTGGTTCCGCAGGACACGTCCGGGGATTACTCCCGGCGGTCCGAATTCCTACTTCTTCAACATCGATTATGTACGAACGCTGTATCGCACCGATCACAGCGAGTTCGGCGATCCGACGGTCACGCCGTTCGACTACGTGAGCCTGCCCGACGACGCCCCCGGCAACTTCCCGGACACGCTGTTCTACGACGTCCATGATCCGATTCAGGTAGACCGGCTGCCTCGTCTGGGTGTGAACGGAATCCGGATCAGCGGCGGATTTGAAAACGACAACGACTGGGGATTCTCCTGGAACGCAAACTGGAACCCGTCCGGCACGACTACGTTTGACGCCCGGCGAATCAAGGACGAACAACGCTTCAACAGCCTTGACGCGATTGTCCTGTCCGCGTCGCAGGGAGTTGCGAACGGATCGGCGATTCCTCCGCTGGTTCGAAACTTTGAAGAACGCCGGATTGTCGAAGACATCATCCTGGGACGACGGGTATTCGACATCCTGGACGTCGAAACCTTTGGCGGGTTCGCCGGTGGCGACGGCCCGTACGGAACAACGTTTGACTTTCTCAACCGTACGCTGCTGGTGCTGCCATCGATCAATATGCAGAACGGTGTCGGACCGATCACGGACCCCAATACCGCGACGCTGCTGCGTGACCCGGACGGTATTCAACAAATCTTCGACCTGGACTTCGTACTGGCCCGCAGTGTGCAGACCTGGGGCGGCGGCGGACACTTCAGCTTTGGGGCCGGTAAGGAACTCGCCGGGATTCTGATGCGGCCAACGGTCGGCGGTCGCTACATGAGAATCGACGAAGGCTTCTTCTTCCGAGGTGCCAATTCCGGTCTGTTCTATACGCGATCTGTGCTGCAGAACGGTATTGATGACGACGGCGATGCCTTCATCGACGAGGTTGACGAAGGCGGCGGAGCACTCAACTTTGTTCAGAACAACCCGTCCGCTCAGATTCTGATCCGCTCATTCATCAACAGCACGGTTCGGACCGATTTGTACGGTCCGGAAATCGGTGTGGAATACAACCTGGGTGACAAGTTCGGACTGGATCTCACCGGAGCCACTCGCGTTGGTGCTTTCTTCAACCGTGAAAGACTGAACCTGGCGGGTGACAACATCGGTGATACCGTCACCACTGTCATTGATCCGATCACGGGAAACACGATTCTGCAGGACATGTTCGACACGACCACTCTGGACGGTCCGACATTGAACGCGTTCCGGGACAGCACTTCGAAGTCACATCTGTCTCCGATGTTCGAACAGTCGCTGAACGCGGAACTGAGTCTGTTTTCGAACGTTCCCGTTCTGCGAGACATGCAGCAACTGGAGCATGCCAAGCTGCGACTGGGATGGACGTTCACCTGGCTCGGCGAGATTGCTGACCCGAACAAGTCGATTGTCTGGATCTCCAATCCGCGGCAGGGCCTGTTCCCGACGGTCAACCCGAGTCGTACGAGCTTCTATCAGAACACGTTCAACGTGGGTGTCAATTGGGACTACTAGGATCACGACGGAGGGACGGAGGATCGGAGAATGGAGCACGCGGATTCCGGTCCGCTCCCATTCTCTATTCTCCGTTTCCCGGTTTTCTTCCGTCGATCGGCCGGCATCGCTGTTGAAAGGCGAACAGATCCACAAGGCGGTGCTTGCGGACCCGGAAGGCCGTTCCGTGATTGCGGGCTCCGCCGGTGGGCCTGATGTGCATTCGAAGTTCCAGAATCACATCGCCTTCGTCGATCAGTGACAGCAGGCGATCAACCGCCGGACGCGCGCAGTAGGTCACGGCGCGGTAGTGGAATTCTTCGTCGGCACCCTTGCCGCGAGTCGCTGCGGCCACGAATACCGCTTCGGAATGCTTTTCCTGCAGACGCTGCTGCAGAACGTCGAACGTCCAGAAAGCGATGTCGCGATCTTCGCGCTGCAGCACCACACGCGAATGGACTTTGTCGACCGCCAGACGCAAGCCGGCGTCGTTTGGCCGTGAGGTTACTGACTGGTACCACGCCAGGCGTCCGTTGTTGTCGACGTAACCGTAGGCTCGGATCCGTTCGGCGGACGACATTTCGTCAAGCCATTCCGGCTCCTTCAGAAACAGGTTCATCTTCTCGTGATCGTCGAACCTTTGTTCGTCGTCACGATAGGCCTTGATTTCCATTCCCAGCAGATCGCCCGCCGGGGAGTTGTTTTCTTCAATCCGCAGCAGCGACTCCAGCGTGTAACCGACGCCGGTTGATCCCGGCCGCAGCGTCTTCACGTAACCGCGTTCCGTGATCGGATCGAAGCGTCTCAGGAACTCAGCCAGAGCAGGGCTGTCAGGTTCTTCGGCCTTCACGCCGCATCGGGCGGAGACGGACACAAACGCCAGGACCATCAGGACGAACGCAGCCGTGCCTGACCTGCCGGCGCTGTTCCACCCGGCCAACCCGCGCTGCGTCACGACTGTGCTCCGAGCGCCTCAACGCGGCGGGCAATCAGGTGCTCAATCACGACACATGCGGTCAGCGAAGCGGGTATCAGCAGCAGCGGCACCACCTTCTCCAGGAAATCGCCGAACCAGGAGCCTGCACTCGTCACCGCCGCCAGCACACCGATCATTGAAAAGAAGACCATTGGCGTCACGATCCACATCACAGCGATGGCGATCATCATGCCGCCGTAGCGAGTGTAGACGCTCAGCAGCAAGCCCACGTGTGCCGTTGTCAGCACCCACACGAAAAACATGTAGAACCAGGGTTCGCCGAGCATCTCGCCGACGTCGTTCCAGTTTCCAATGTTGTCCAGTGCGACGACAAACAGGCCCAGAAAGAAGGCCGATGTCGCCGCCAGCAGCGCGGGGAACAGACCCAGAATCATGGGCCACAGCACTTCGGAACTCGACTTCGGCAGCATCAACAGCGAATTCAGAGTCTTGCCGTAGACTTCACTGTTAAGCACCATCCCCAGTAGCCGGGCCGTGTTGACGATGATCATGATGAATCCGCCGTAGATCCATGTGATGCCCAGACCTTCGGCGTCAAACTGTTCGTCGACCGCAATGATGATGCCTGTGTAAAGGACCAGCAGCAGCAGCGGGTAACCGACCAGACGCATCAGGAACCACAACCGGCCGCCGGTTTGATATTGCCACGACTTCCATGCCAGTGCCTGTCCCTGGACTCGGCGCGGCGACCGTCGGGCGGACTTCGACCGTTGCGGCGCGGCCGCAGCAGCTCCTTCACCGACGGCGCGGCCGGTGAAGAAATCAAATGTCACCCAGCTCATCAGGAAGAAGAACACGGCAGCACAAAGCTGAAACGTCATCTGATCGTGCCAGATCTCCGTACTTTCGAACGCCGTCAGCATCGAACTCAGGTTGCCGATCATCGTGCGCGCTGCCAGCCATTCCGACAGATTCGCCAGCCTGAGGTGCGACCACGCACAAAGCATCGTTCCCCAGTTGTCCGACCAGGTATGGCTTTGCAGGTAGCTGACAACGTCCGTGTTGTACGTCAGTCCCCCCAGAGCGCGGATCATTTCCGCCAGCAGCCACGCCCACGTGCCGGAGAACTCCAGCAGCATCCACAGAATGACGGTCAGCGAAAACGCGCGGGGTGCGTCGCGAGCGACAACGCTGGCGAAGACGCCCAACTGGCACAGCATGACCGAATACACCAGCACACCCAGAATGGCCGACGTCAGTCCGAACGGCAGCACGCCGCCCAGAGTGATTGCCAGCAGCAGAAACGGAGCGATGACCAGCAGAAACAGGATCGCCACCGCCAGCCGGGGCAGCGACTTGCCGATCAGAATCGAAAACGTCGACGCCCCCGTCATTCGCAGCAGCGGCAGAGTTTCCTCTTCCTTCTCTTCGACGATCGTCATGCTGAAGTAGATGCCTCCGACAAGCGTCAGGAACCAATACACGCACAACAGCACCGTCGACGCAAAAATCCCGCCGCCGCCCGTGCGGATCGACATCGACATTGCTTCCATCGCGAACAGAAAGATCACCAGTGCCGCCAGTGCTGCCCGCATCACATGATGACTGACGAGTCGCGATTCCTGCCTCAGCGACCGAACAAGAAAAGCAGCGGTTCGAATCTGCATGATCAGGAGTTCCGAAACAAACGGTGCGGAAAACCGAAACGGCGTCTGAATCGCAGGCCCGGTCAGTAAAGGCGGCTTCAGCGGAGACCATACACGGTCCGCGCCGCCGCGCGCGGTCGCAGTGAGGTGTCACAGTTATATCGTGCTCGACGGAAAAGCGGGAGACGGTCGGTCACTTGTCTGGTCGTCGGGATGATGCGACTGAAGCCCCGTCAGCCTTCCAGAAAGACGGGAGGCGGCATCTGTGGCAGCCGCAGAATCTCAGCCCGTTTCTCGACTGTGTCCAGCACGGCGACAGACGGTTCCCGAAACATCCAGCCGCCGACTTCGCCCGGGTTGATAAATATTCGGCCCGATCGGTCCGTGGCGATGCTGGACCGATGCGTGTGAGCGAAGACGATCACATCGGCCTCGTCGATGCAGTCCCGAACATCCTGTAGCTGGTGAGCCATCAGGATCCGGACACCATCCGGCGTTCTGTAGCACAGCGGCGGATAACCAAGCGTGCCGACGATCGTCATGCCGCCGGCGATGCCCGTCTGATTTCCGTCGTTGTCACCAAAGCAGGCGATGACCCTGCCGGTCAGTTTTCTCAGCGACGGCACGACCAGCGGCGATACAAAATCTCCGGCGATCAGGACCACCTCACACGGTACGGCGTTCAGCAGCCGGATGGCGTGTCTCAGGTTGTCAACGTTGTCGTGGATATCCGCAAGAATGCCGATCTTCATAGTGGTCACTGATGTCTGGATGGAATCGTGCCGGGTTTAGGCGATCGGCAGATAAGAATTTATCAGTGCAGAGCGGCCATTGTTTCACCCTCCCGTTGAAATGGGAGGGTCGCCGATCGAATGCCGTTCAGGCGTTCGATCGCGGGGAGGGCTGAGCACAGGGAACTCGCGTTGCCCGGCCGACCCTCCCCTCGTATGATCGGCTAAACGCCGATCCTCCTCGACCCTCCCGCTGTGCGGGAGGGTATATTCTCGTCTGCCGCACGCCTTAGTTTGCGGCGAACTGTGCAAAGTGCAGCAGCACTCCCGCCGGATCCCAGACATGGAAGACTCTCGCGTAGCCTTCGTCCTTGGGTTTCCCGCTTATTCGGGCTTCACCGGCAAATGTATTCTCTGCGAACTGTCGTTCCACGAATTCGTGCCAGGCATCGACGTTCTCCACCGCGATGTGCAGCATCAGATTTTCGCACCAGACTTTGTTGTAGTATCTCTGCAGGTAGAAACGATGGTTGCCGAGTTCCAGCACGCGCAGGTCGGCGGAATCGAATGTGACTTTCCAGCCCAGAGCGACATAGAAATCCCGGGAACTGTCGAAGTCCCTACACCCGATAAACGGCCGGACGTCATTGACCTTCAGATTCGAAGCCGTCATGAGAAACCGGAATCTGTATGAGTGGAACGTGTGTGGACGAAGTGCAAAGAAAGCCGCCGGATTCCTGCGTGCGATCTGCCGACAGGCGGCGGACGGTAACCGATGGCCGTCCGTCGGCACAAATGACTTTCGTCAGCGCGGCGGCAGAAGCAGCGTTGACTGAGCCAGAAACCCGTCCTGCCCGCTGTCGGGCTGTGGTTTGCGAGGCACCCCGGTGCGACCGCCCAGCTCTTCCGTCAGCCAGTCGCGCTGCAGTTCCGAGCCGCGTCCGTCGCCGTTGTCGTCCAGATTGGCGTGTTCCGTGGACAGCAGTTCCTGATCAAGATACTGCCGGGCAACAGCGGTCGTCACGTTGATGTACAAGTCGAACAGCGTGTTTCTGCCGTCGGCGTCGATGTCGAATGCCTCCGTCGGCGATTTCGCCAGAAACTCCGCCAGCACCGAAGGAAACAGAGTTCCATTGACTTCCAGATCGGCTTCCGTCGCTGTGAAAATCACGCGGCTCGGTTTCGACAGGGGCTTGATATAGTAGCCGCTGGCGGGCAGCGTGATGAAGAAGACCTGTTCGCGGCACAGCAAATCGTCGAACAGCTTTGAGAACTGAGTCTGCTGAATGTCGGGCCCCGGCAGGTTGAAAAACGATCGTCCGCGATCGAAGTGCGAATGCCCCAGCACGAACACCCATGCTGTGTCTTCGGCCATCGCCGACCGGACGAATTCGCCGGCTGCTGATTCGATGTTTTCCTGAGTGGACTCGGTCGCTTTCAGTTCCTGCAACACTGCGGAGTCGCCGATCTCCATCCCCGCCAGCACTCGGATGTCCGACGCGGCGAATCCGTAGTGCTGCGTGAGTCCGCGATGAATTGATTCGATCGCTGTTGTGAATTCCCCGGCGTGTTGTTCATCGCCCGGATGTCCGCAGATGATCATCGCTCGGCGCGTACCGGAGAGATCGCTGCCGGGACGTTCCGCTTCGGAAGCCACATCGTCGGCAGCCGTATGTGGCAGAACAGCCAGCAGCGACGAAATGAAAAGAACGCTGACACTGGAGCAAACCGACTTCATTTCACAATCCGGACATTGTTACGGGCGGCACACTGTTACAGGCAGCAAACTGCTTCGCCGTCCACCGCGATGCGTCATTCGACGCGACGTAGTCCAGTCCGCGAGCATCCGCGAACAGGAACGGTGGAGTTGCTTATTGCGACAGCCCGGCCAGAGACTGCCGAAACGAAATATGGTCGTCAGCCGGATTGTTGTTTCTGGGGTGTTTTTCCGCGTTCCAGACGACTTTCTGCCGGAAGCGGCCTTCCAGAGCTCCGGACGTCTGCCTCACGAAGGCGTATTGCCATTTCATGGATGTCCCGTCCGTTACGGCTTCCAGCAGCAGTATCGTCTCCGGATCCGTCCCCTGTGCGAAGGCGAACACGGCTCCATCGACCACCGCTGCGCCTTCGGGAGTTTCGTATTCGTAAAGCGGGCGAGGCATCAGCCGAAGTTCTTCGCGGTCCGTGTCGTCGGCTCTCCAGCCCAGCATCGTCGCGCTGAATTCATCCTTCAGCTGATTGATCTGACGGCGGCGCCGCAGCTTTGTCGCGGCGGGAGCGTCGACATCCGGAAGGTCGCTGAATTCGATCGAGTCATTCTGCGGCATCCAGACGATTGAACCGTCAAGGAAACCCCGGATCGGACGCCGAGCCAGCGAATCGAATTCGTGAGTCAGATGATCCTGCCACGGATAAATCCCGCAGGCGGCTTCCGGCCGGCCCTGGTGAATCCACAGCACGGTTGCACCGGTTTCTGAGCCGCGAGCGTTGTTCGTCCAGCGCAGCACGACTTTCGGTTCCATCGTGACGGTTGCGTTGCTGGCCGGATGAATGGTGATCCACCGCAGCGTCTCGTCAATCATTTTGCGAACGTTGAGTTCGCCGGCGGCCTTTTCGTCGTCTGCCCGGGAGTTCGCAGCCGTCAGGAAGGCCGCCACTGTGAAGGCCAGCACCACAAATCCCTGCATTGTTCGAAACATCTTGCGACTCCCGGACTTCCTGCGTTAAGACCTCTGACAAAACCTCCGATCTCGCCGGTCTTGTCAGGGGTTCTAAAATGTTTCGGCCAGTATCTCGGCGACGACAGCGTCGGCCGAAAACGCGATCGATGATACGTCGTCCTTCGCCGCCGGCAGCACGGCTGTCGGGTCGGAAAGGTCGGCTTCCACGACTGTTGCTCGGCCATTCCATTCCAGCACCAGCAGCCGATTCGAACGCTGCGAAAAAACGACGGCTCCCAAAGGACGACGGCTGATCGCCTGACGCTGTACCGACAGGTCGGAGGCATCCAGCAGCGTCAGTGTCGCCTGATCTGACTGACTCCAGTGTCCGGTCGTGAAGGCGATCGTGCGGTCGTCTGTTGAAAACCGGACGCAGTTGATGTGCAGAGCCGTCCGGTCCGTTGTCCGTTGTACGCTGGCGTCTTCCGCGGACAGCAGCCAGAGGTGACCGTCATCAGACGCCGCAAGAATAGTGGACCCGTCGTGGGACCAGTCCAGACTGCTGATCGTGGCGGACTCGTCGGTCAATCGCCGTTCCACCAGCAGTTCCGAAGTGGCCGAATCCAGAATTCGCATTACCCCGTCGCGCCCGCCGACGGCCACCTGCCGACCGTCAGAACTGAACGCTGCACAGCGAACCCAGTCGGCCGGAATGTCGTGAGGCTGACCGGTGGTGCGGGTTGTCAGAATGACCGATCGATCTTCCCGGACCAGCAGCGTTGTCTGTCCATCGCGAGAAACGGCGGAAACCCACGTCGGCGCCGTCAGGGGGCTGTTGTCGGCGGAGTTTGCAGCCTGGATTTTGCTGCCGGGAACCGCCGGCGTGAAATCGGCGGGATCGCGGACGTTCCGTTCGTCGACGTCAGGCTGACTTCCGCCTGGATTTGCGTCGAACAGGTCCGTGCCGAAGTCGGCGGGGACGGAGGTCACCAGCGATCTCACGTCCGCGGCGGCCTGAGTTCGGAAGATCAGCGGCTGACAGGACAGCGCCACGGAACTCAGGATGATCAGCAGCAGAATGCCCGGCGCGCCGGCGGTCTTCGGAGCCACACCTTTCATGATCAGCGTCAGTCGGCGTCGCAGCAGAGCGGCCGGCCCGAGTCCGCAGGCCAGCGGCGGCAACAGCACCGGACGTTCATTCAGGAAATCAATCGTGTCCAGCAGCGCTTCGGCGTATTGCCTGGGCACGGATGGGAACATGGACATCACCCACGCGTCGCAGCATTCTTCTTCGGCCGATTCAATCTGCCGACGAGCAAACCAGACAACAGGATGCCACCAGAAAATCACAGTCACGATGGCTTCCAGCAGTCGCACCCAGCAGTCGCCGCGACGGAAGTGGGCAAGTTCGTGAGCAATCAGTGTGGCTCGTGACTGCGGTGCCAGCCGGCGAAGCAGTTCATGAGGCAGAACCATGGTGACTCGCGAGCCAAGGCCGTACAGCATGGGCGACATCGTTCCGGTCAGAACGCGAACCTGCGGCGGGCGACGAATTCCCATTCGCCACGCCAGGTCGAAACTTTCCCCAATGACATCCGTGTTGACTTCGGCGTGCTGACTCAGATGCCGCCGAAACCGCACGTAGTTGCGAATCATTCCCAGCAACAGAATTGCGGAAACGCCCCACCAGATCACGACCGCAAAGCGAATCACTCCGGCTGTTGAAAACGGCATCTGAGAAGCCGAATTCACGTGACTGTCGACAGCGACGAATGCCGGCTGATCTTCACAGACAATCAAGGCGCCGGTGCTGGTGTTCCGCGGTGACGAACGGTCTGCGATCCCGGGAAGCTCCGTTGTCGCGCACGCCTCCTGCGGTCGGTCTGCGTCCGCGTTGCCGGATGAAATCTGTGTCTCTGCGGGTTCGACCGCCGTGGAATCCCACAGCACTGATCGATCCACGGAGAAGCCCACGGGAAGGTTCGAAAGGGACGGAGTGATCAGTTTGATCAGGACCAGCACCCAAAACGCGTGAACCACGGCCGGCCGGCGGATCAAATGAGAAATCAGCCAGACACCGATCGCCAGCATTGCGGCGGCGACCGCGTTCGTCAGCAGAAATTCGAGTATCAGATGCATGAAAGGATGCTCCGCAGCGTGGCTGCTGTTGCGGATGTTTTTTGACCCGCGTTTTCGTTCCGCCGATCGCTCGCGTCCGGTGGATGCGGCTCGAACCTACCGATTCAAAACGAACTCCGGACTGTTTAACAAAGCCCAGAAAATGTCCGCCAGCACCTGTTTTTTTTCCGCCGGATCTGCCGCTCCCTGCAAATGCTTCAGCAGCACGCCGCGTTCACGATCGGTGGGTTTTCTGGTTAACGCCGCGAAAAACAGCGTTTCCAGCTTTTGTTCTTCCGCAAGAAATGGAGCGTCGGCGACGGCTCTCAGAGTCCGGCTGCGATCCAGGTTCGTTGCGTCCGACGTCACGGCTCCGTTCATCATCATCAGAGCCTGCGGGATTCCGGAACTGAACTCTTCCGGCGAATCGCTGAACGCCTCATTCAGCCGCTGCACCATGGAGGCGCGCTGTCCGTTGTAGCGAGCCGCGTTGTCATCGATCCCCACGGGAAGCATCAGCGCCTGTTCCAGACAATCAAAGACTTGTTCGGGCGACAGCGTTTTCAGCGGGCGCACTTCGGCGACGGCAGCGTCACCGGATGCCGGAGCCGTTGTGGTTCGCTGGTAGACGCGGCTTTTGCAGATCCCGGCAATCAGGTATCGCAGGTCGTAACCCAGGCTGACGAACCGTTCGCCGAATTCATCCAGCACAATCGCTCGTTCTTCGGCCGCAACTTCGTCCAGATCGTCAACCTGTCCCGCCAGAGTTCGACCACACAGATGCTGCCAGACTCGATTGACGGCGGTGGCCGCGAAGTTGGGATTTTCCGGCGACGTCAGCCATTCCGCCAGAACCTCGCGCGCGTCACGACCGCCGGGAATGCGGGCCTCGTCTTCCGACCACAGGAACCGGCCAAGGTATTCCTGATCGCTGCCTTCCGGGCGAATCCGGGCACGACCGGTATCTGCCACGCTGCCATTCTGAACGCCCGAAAAAAAGGCCGCCATCCCCCAGAAATCTGCCTGCTTCCAGTCGGCGAACGGGTGGTCGTGGCATTTCGCGCAACCGAGCCGGACTCCCAGAAAGACTCTCGTGACCGAATCCGCGGCAGCCTCCGGAGAACCGCCGGCCGCCTGATAGAACATCAACGCCGACGCAGAATTGCCCGCGCCGTCTGCGGTGGCGTCCTGCGAACTGACCGTCAGCAGCGTCCGCGCGAAAACGTCGTAGGGCACGTTTTCCGCGAATTGTTCGGTCAGCCACGGTTCCAGACCCGCGCCCATTGGTTCGTTAACGCTGCCGGTGGGCACCATCACGCGTCGCCACACGCGGCCAAAATTCTGAGCCATGCGCCGGTCGGTCAGCAGTTCGTCAACCAGCCGCCCGCGCTTGAATTCGTCACCGCTGTCCAGAAACTCGCGAGCCTGTCCGACGGACGGTATCGTCCCCAGCAGGTCCAGATACAGCCGGCGCAGAAAGACAGCGTCGTCCACGATTGCGGGAGCCGCCAGGTGCTCGGCATCCCATTGCTTCTGAAAGCTGAAGTCGATCCATTCCGCAAGCTCCATTGCCTGCGTCGGTTCGCTTTGGCTGCCTGCGTCTGACACGTCGGGTTCGGCGGCATCGGACGCCACGGCTGCAGTTGGCTTCACCTCAGCCGTCTTCTGCTCGGCATTCACCGACGGCCAGCACGTCGGATTCGTCGCGATCAATGTGAAAATGACAGCAGCGGAGTGTCTCATTTCGTCCTCACCTGCATCAGCGCCGGAGACTGCCTGCGGAAGGGACATATTCAGACAAAGCGTCTTGAATGTCAAGCAGCTTTCGTCCAGAATGCCGAGACGAACGGAATCGCACGGTTCCGCAGATTCCAAAGGACCACCGGTGCTGATCTTTCAGTGCAGATTCCGACAAACCGCGCGAAGCACGTTCGGTGGGATTGCCGAGCCGTACGCATCGAATTTTGCTGATCGAAAAGGGGCATTGATGTTGCGTTTGATGAAGATCCTGCTGCCGGGCCTGGTGCTTGTTTTCGCCGTCTCACATGGTTGCCCTGAAGACGCCGTTGCGCAGGACGACACCGAGCAGACACGCCAGGAAAAGATCATTGATCACTGGCTGAAGGTGTCTCGCGATCAGGCGGAGGCGACTCAGGTGTCGTGCGGCGACGAACCGGTGACGCTGTTCGACAAGCCCGTGTTTCGTCATACACAGTCCGTTCGCGGCGACGATATCGGGTCCATGCATTTGTGGACGCTCAAAGACGGACGTCCCGCCGTCATTGGCGTTTTCTTCGCCTGGTCGCAGAACGACAGTCGCTGGGTGATGTGTGAGTTCCATTCCCTTCAGGACGGTCCGGTGAAATTGCTGGTTCCGGGGACGTCCGCGTCGTGGAGTTGTGCCGACCCCGGACTGACCTGGCGACCCTTCGATGACGACGTGCCGGCTCCCGCTGACACCGCCACCCGGCGTCGGCTGCAGTCACGGCAGCTCAGTCGCCGCTTTGCCGCTCATACCATCGAAGGAGAAAAGAACCGATGGGAACTTCGACTGGTCCCCGCGCCGATCTACACCTATTCGACGAACGGCGCGGATGAACTTGACGGCGCTGTCTATGCGTTCTGCCAGGGAACCGACACGGAAGTGCTGCTGTTGATCGAAGCATTCCGGCAACTTGACCAGTGGCACTGGCGATACAGTCTCGCGCACTTCACGGACTACGAAGCAAACGTGACGATAGACGATGAACCCGTCTGGAAATCACCCGACGGAGCACTGGGCCGCAGCGGCAAACCACACTATTGGAACTTTGTCGTCCTGCAGCCGAAGCCTGACTTCGAAAAGCAATAGCACATGCCCGGGAGGGCGAGGCTCCCGCCGAGCCGCGTGTGCCGGAGGACGTCCGTTGCAACAGCGGCTCGGCAGGAGCCTCGCCCTCCCGAGGATGCCATCTGTGTGAATCAGTGAAGTCTGCGGACGGCCATTTCGGACCGCAAAGGCGATGGCGGCACGACGTCTCAAAACGCTTTCCGACGGCTGCGCCGCACAACTGCTTCGAAGATGTGGTACCCGTCGCGGCGAATGTCTTGGGAGGGCGAGGCTGGCGGCGACGTCCTCATACCGGGCCATCTGTGTGCTTTCCGACGGCTGCGCCGCACAACGTCGCGGCGATCGCATGTCGAAGATGTGGATGACGTCCGTTGCGGCAGCGGCTCGGCGAGCTTCGTCCTCCCGAGGATGCCATCTGTGTGAATCTGTGAAATCTGTGGCTGGCCATTTCGGACCGCAACGCCGGATCGAGTCAGCAAGTCCCATAACGCTTTCCGACGGCTGCGCCGCACAGCTACTTCGAAGATGTGATACCCGCGGAGGGCGCATGTTTGGGAGGGCGAGGCTCCCGCCGAGCCGCGTGCGCCAGAGGACGTCCGTTGCGGCAGCGGCTCGGCAGGAGCCTCGCCCTCCCGATGGTGCCACCTGTGTGAATCTGTGAAATCTGTGGCCGGCCATTTCGGACCGCAATGTTCGATGGCGGCAGAATGTCCCATAACGCTTTCTGACGGCTGCGCGCACAGCTACTTCGAAGATGTGATACCCGCGCGATCGCATGTTTGGGAGGGCGAGGCTCCCGCCGAGCCGCGTGTGCCGGAGGACGTCCGTTGCGGTAGCGGCTCGGCAGGAGCCTCGCCCTCCCGATGGTGCCACCTGTGTGAATCTGTGACATCTGTGGCCGGCCATTTCGGACCGCAATGTTCGATGGCGGCAGGACGTCTCATACCGCTTTCCGACGGCTGCGCCGCACAACTTCTTCGAAGATGTGGTACCCGTCGCGATCGCTCCCCTGGTCGGATTGGCTGGACGGCGACGGGCTCGCGGGGAAGGTTGTTGCAGCATTCTGCGGCGCTTTGGGCAGGAGCTGTAGCGTTTTGCAGCGCCTGCAGATTTGTCCTGTTCGGCACAGTTTGGTGTCGCGGCACTGCAGTTGATGCTGTTGAAATCGTGAGGTATGCTGTAAGTCGTGCTCCCGGCGTCGGTTACGAAGAAAGATCAGTTTTTCGCCGTTTCTTCGGGACTTTCCACGGAAATCGCCACAGAATTTGCGTTTCCGGGATTGGCTGAACGGAGTCCACTGCACTCTCGTGACTTAGACAACTCGCCAAACACGGCACTCGCACAACCTTTTCTTCCGGAGATTCCAAAATGCAGACGCGTCGCTGTTCACCCGCCCCCAAGAAGACTCGGCGCGGATTCACGCTGATTGAGTTGCTGGTGGTGATTTCGATCATCGCCACACTGATGGCGTTGATTCTGCCAGCCATCCAGAACGCTCGCGAAGCAGCCCGCCGGGCTCAGTGTCTGAACAATCAGAAGAACGTCTGCTTCGCAATTCTGAATAGTGCCACATCCAGGAAGAGCCAGTTGCCGGCGTATGGCTACTATATTCCAAACGGCACCGCCGGCACGTACCTGCCGGGTCGAAGCTGGGTTGTTGAAGTTTTGCGGGAACTGGGTCGCCAGGACATTGCGGATCTTTGGGACAAGCGGTTCACGTTTGGTGATACGGTCAACAGCCAGAATGGCACGTTGGCTGCGACCCACCTCCAGGTACTGGCATGTCCCGATGACGAGTCAGCGTTTCAGAAGGCGGGTGGTCTGAGCTACGTCGTGAATACCGGGTTTGGTACGGTCGATTCATGGACTGCTGCAGGAAACCCAGCCGCTCATTCACCAATTACGCTGCCGTTCAACTGGAATACCAACAGCGTCGTTAATGATACGACCGTTACAACTCTCGCAATGAACGACTACACGACTCCTTTGCATGACCCAGAAGATATTGGTCTAACCAAAGCTACGGGCGTCTTCTGGCCGGAGTACGTGGGAGTGCCCGGATCGAAGAACGCCAGTCAGGACGTTGGAAAATTGTACGACGGTGCACAGAACACGATCATGTTGACAGAAAATGTGAATGCCGGTGTGTTGTCGTGGGCGAATCCGGAGGCCCGAAGCTGCGGATTCATGCTCCCAGTCGATGCTCAGGCAGTCGGTCCGGCATTATTCGAGAATCTGGTGGACGTAGCAGCTGTTCGTCCTTCTGTTGTTGCCCAGGGATTGTCATTTCCCGGCCAGCCGGATGCCGCCTTTATCAACAAAGCCAAGGCCGGACCGGAAGGCGAACGTCCGACGCCGAATTCGTTCCACCCCGGTATCGTTGTGATCGGCTGGTGCAGCGGCTCCGTGACGACACTCTCGGAAGACATTGATCGCTCTGTTTACGTACGTCTTATGACGGCTGAAGACGCGAAACCGAGAGCGGGATACCTGTCTGAAACGCCGCTGAGCGAAACGGACTTCTAAGCTTCGGTCTGACGCGATACGAACTGCAAAGTCTCCGACAGCCGCCGGAAGGATCAGTCCTTTCGGCGGCTGTTTCCTTGCGCACTCAGCAAGTGACTTCAACAGGTGATGCGGTCAGCCGCGTGGCGAGCAACCTGCATCACGCACGTTCGTCGCGAAGCGTTTCGCCGACTTCCGAGACAAACCGGTGCAACAGGTTCAGGGAATGTTCGGCCTGCTCGTCGGTGATGCACATCGGCGGACTGATTCGGATCACGCAGCCCGCGAGCGTTCCCAGCAGATGGATGCCGTCATTGCGTTCGTCGCCGCGATAGCAGCGTTCAATGACCGCATTGGCGACTTCGTTAGGCGTCGCCTTTCCGACCGAACCGCATTCGATGCCGAATACCATGCCTTCGCCGCGAACTCGAGCAATCACGCCGGTTTCCTTCAGCCGCCTCAGGCCGTCAGCGAAGACGGTCGATAGCTGCCGAGTACGACCAGGCACGTCCCACGCTTCGAATTCATCCAGCGTCGCCAGGACCGCTGCACAGGAAATCGGATTGCCGCTCCAGGTGTCGGACGTTTCGCCGTACTTCATGCGGTCGCAGACGTCTCGCCTGCCGACGGCCGCACTGACGGGAACACCGTTTCCAAGTCCCTTGCCGAGGCACACGAAGTCAGGCTCCAGGCCGTAAGCTTCGAAGGCGTACATTCGGCCTGTGCGACCGAAGTTGGACTGGACTTCATCCAGGATGAACAGGATGTCGTGCTGTCGGCAAAATCTCTGCAGCAGTTGCAGGTACTCCGCCGGCGGATGATAGCTGCCGCCGCCGCCCAGATAGGGTTCGGTGATCAGGCAACTGATCCTGCCGGAAGACGCGTCCCAGGCGGATTGCAGTTCCGCCTGGTATTTCGCGGCATCGAAGGGCTGGTCGGGCAAATCAATGTCGGAGCATTCCTCACGAGGAAAGCTGATAAAGCGGACTCGCGGATCCCGCTCCGGGTCTTTTTCCGAACCGGTGACAGCTTCGGCCAGGCCCTTTTTGCCGTGGAATCCGAACCGCGTCGCCAGCACTTCGGGACGATCCGGGTTCCGCCTCATGCAGGCCCAAAGCGCTTTCTGCACGGCTTCTGACCCTGAGGCGGACCACATGACAGACTGCAGCCGATTGCCGCCGGGGCTGGATTGCAGGCTGTCCAGCAGTCGGCGGCTGGCGTCCGCTTCCAGCTTCGTCATTGCGTTGTAGGCGGTCATGGAAACGCACGGCACGAATTCGTCCGCCGCGTCGATCGGGTCGGAAGAAAACAGGTCGCGGGGCCATCCCAGATAGTCGTGAAAGCGACGCAGCCAGCGGCGCGGGTTGTGTCCCAGATTTGCGACCAGCACACCGGATGAATAGTCGTACAACCGTCGGCCTTCCGGCGTCCAGTGGAACACTCCCGCTGATTTCGCCAGTACGGCCTGGCTGGGAGTGAACGTTCTCAGCGAATGCGGCTCGGACTTCCCAATGGTCTGTCGTACCTGGTTGGACTGAACCTCCCCGGCGAATTCGATGACAAACGATTTGTCGGTCACTTCGGCGGTTGCCATGCTGCGTTCTTCTTTCCGGCGGATGTTTCCTGGGTGAGAAATGTTCGTGGTTCGGCAAAGGCAGCCATCACACACGTGGCTGGATCCCCCGCGTTATCGCCGTTCCGCCCAGGATCGGCCAGGCCGGTCGACCCGAAAGCTGACCAGTCGCAGGCCATCGACTTCCGTCACGTAGACGGTGCGGCCGTCGGGGCCGCCGAAGCACAAATTGGAAGGCTTCGACCCCAGCACATCGATTTCCTGCAGGATTTCTCCGCCCGGCGACATCTTTACAACTGTGCCCTTGCCGTGGCGAGTAATGTACAGGTTTCCGTCGACGTCGCACCGCATTCCGTCAAAGCCGAAGTCATCGAACTTTCTGATCAGGCGCTTGTTCTTCAGAGTTCGGTCGCCGGTGATGTCAAACGCCCAGACATTGCGCTGCACGGATTCGTTGACGTACAGAGTTCTGCCGTCGGGGCTTACTTCGATGCCGTTGGTTGTGCCCATCTGCGAGGCCAGCCGAGTTGTGGTGCCGTCCCGGTCGATTCGCCAAAGCTGTCCGGTACCGGTGCTCCAGCCCGGATCGCTGGCGTACAGCGTTCCATCCGGAGAAATCGCCAGGTCATTCGGCTGATTCATGTTGTCGTTGTGAGCGAAGACCGCGACGGCACGGGTTCCGACATCCACCTTCAACACGTTGTGACCGGTGTAGTCGGCCACGAAGAAGGACCTGCCGTCGCTGTCAAAGCGAATTCCGTTGCCGACGCTGCCTTCCGGAAGCGTGACGAAGATTTCCCCGGCGCCATCGGGTGTCACGCGACCGATCGTTCCCTGCTTCTGAAAGTTGACGGCAAACACGTTGCCGTCGGCATCGCACGCCGGGCCTTCGATTCCCGGTGTGAATTGCCCCGATTGCGTCAGCGGCCGCGCTGTCCACAGTGGTTGTTGTGCCTCAGCGGGTGTCTCCCGCCGCGACGTATGGTCGTGCACGATCAGCCAGGCGCCGTCAATTCGGCGAAATACCAGCGTGAAGTTTCCGCCGACGGGCTCCTTCTCCCGTTCCAGGTTCCATTCGCCGAGGACCATCGCGGCGGAATCGCCCAGCGGCGTAACTTCGATTCGGGAAAACGTGACGCGTCCCATCTGGTCGCGCGTGGGATAGCGGCTCTTGTAGTTGTCTCGCGTCGTTTGCCAGCCGCGAGTAACGGTTCCCGCGGAGCTAAACGTCAGATCATCCGACTTCCAGTAGTATTCCATGAACGCGTCGATATCGCCGCGATTCCAGCATTCCGCCTGTTGGTCGATGATCGACCGGATCTGTTCGACCGTTTCCCTGGTGCGGGACGCAGCGTCCTGCGCGGCGGGCAGCGGTTTAGCGGGCGACGGGTCAGGGTTCGCGAAGAATTGTTCGACGGCCAGTTTCATTGGTCCGCGACTCAGGAACACTCGTGCTCGGGCGTCTGATGACTGTGCCACGGCGTTTGTTGTCGACGGCAGCGAGCTGCATGCCAGCACGATCACCATTGCGGGGACCATGGCACGCCGAATGACTCGATGGCGAATTACCAGACGGACACCGTTGCTTGAACGACGACGGTTGTGGCTTTTCATGTCGTTTCCTGTGTTCGTGCTGTCAGCGGGGGAGTGACTTCGTCCGCGCGATTCTCGCGGAAACGAAGGGGGGTGACAATCATCGGCAAAGCGCGGCGCGACATCACGCGACCCGGCTTCACGCGACGCCGCGCTTGTGACCGGACCACGGCTCGCTGATAATGAGTACCGCGTGACATCGTCCGTTTTCCGACGCGGTTCCTTTGACAAGACGCCCGGCCAGGACTGAGGCCCGCCCGGGTTCTTCGCGCGGCGCGACTGTCGTCCGGGCGACCCGCCAACTGTGAGAGAAGTTCATGTCGCTGCCGACTTCCAACATTCACGGCCTTGTTGCGGCGCTTCTGTTGCTGGCCGTGACCGCAACCGCGCAGGGTGATGAACAGCCGCTGACGTTCGAACAGCAGGTCGCCCCGATTCTGGACCGGCACTGCTTTCGGTGTCACGGAAGCGAACAGCGTGAGGCGGGGCTGGACCTGCGACGCCGGTTCACAATCGTGGAGGGCGGTGACAGCGGCCCGGCTATCGTCGCCGGACGGCCGGAACAGAGCCTGCTGATTCAACTGATCGACGACGGCGCGATGCCACCGGAAGGCGAACCGAGACTCAGTGACGAAGACGCAGACGTCATTCGCCAATGGGTGCACTCCGGCGCGGAGACCGCTGGAAAGACGGAACCGCCGTTGTCCGATGCCGGAGACTTCGAAGCCGGTTTCAGCGAGGGCGAAAGAAATCACTGGGCGTTTCAGCCCGTTCCGGAAGTAACGCCGCCGGAAGTGCCGAACACTTCGTGGGTCAACACGCCGGTTGATGCGTTCGTGCTCGAAAAGCTTTGGAAGCATGGCTGGCAGCCGGCTCCCAAAGCGTCCAAAGCGACGCTGATCCGAAGAGTCTATTTCGATCTGATCGGGCTGCCCCCGACGCCGCAGGAAGTCGCCGCGTTCGAAAACGACACGTCATCCACCGCATGGCAGGACGTTGTGGACCGGCTTCTGGCCAGTCCGCATTACGGCGAAAAGTGGGCTCAGCACTGGCTGGACGTTGTGCGGTTCGCTGAAACCGAAGGCTTTGAGTACGACCGGCATCTTCCCGACGCGTGGCGCTATCGAGACTACGTGATCGATTCGCTGAACGATGACAAGCCGTTTGACCAGTTCGTCACCGAACAAATCGCAGGTGATGAATTATCGACTGACAACCTGCAGTATCAGGCCGCCGCTGTCTTTCATCGCCTTGGGGCAGTCCGCCGCAACGCCGGGAATCCGGACATCGCTCTCAGCCGCAACGAAGTGCTGACGGAACGCACCAACATCATCGGTGAAGCCTTTCTGGGCTTAACCGTCGGCTGCGCGCGGTGTCATAACCACCAGCTGGAACCGATTACTCAGAAGGACTACTACCGACTGCAGGCCTATCTGGCAGCGACGGAAGAGCACAACATCATGCTGATTCCCGACACGGAGGCTCAGGCATGGAACGACGAAACGATCGCGATCAACAAGCAGATCAAGATGCTTCGCGAAGCCGCCGAATTGACTGACGGCGAAGAAAAGCAGCGGCTGGAACAGCAGGTCCGGTCATTGACGGCAACGCTTCCACCGAACCCGCCGACAATTCCCGGTATCCGCAACGACTTTCAGAACCGAACGTCGATTCACGTTCTTCGGCGAGGCATCTGGGAACACAAGGGAGTCGCCGTCGGACCGCGCCCGCTAAGCATTCTGGTTTCCGCGTCGATGCCGGAACTGCCGGCCGACGAGCCGCTGCCCCGAACCCGGCTTGCTGAGTGGATCACGGATTCCGAACACCCGCTGACCTCGCGGGTTGTTGTTAATCGGCTCTGGCAGCATCATTTCGGCACAGGGCTGGTGAAGACCGCCAACGACTTGGGAACGCATGGTGAGCCGCCCAGTCATCCGGAATTGCTCGACTGGCTGGCCGGAACACTGGTGAAGGGCGGCTGGCAATGGAAGCCGATTCACCGGTTGATCGTCCTCAGCAGTGCTTACCAACAGGCCAGCCGGCTGCCGCATGAAGCCGACACGGCGGCGCGCACGGCTGTGGATCCCGAAAACCGGCTGCTGTGGAAGTTCAGTCGCCGCCGATTGTCGGCCGAGGAGCTTCGTGACGCGATGCTGGCTGTTTCCGGGCGGATCAATCTGAAGGCGGGTGGTCCCAGCGTGATGCCGCCGGTTGATCCGGTGCTTGTCGATCTGTTGTACAACCCGTCTCAGTGGAAGGTTGCGGATGATCCGTCGGAGCACTGCCGCCGATCGATTTACCTGATCGCGAAACGCAATCTGCGACTTCCGTTCATGGAGGCCTTCGACGCGCCGGCGCTGCAAACCAGTTGCCCGGCCCGCGAATCCAGCACGCATGCTCCACAGGCTCTGGAGTTGCTGAACGGAGCGTTCGCGAACCAGACAGCCGCCGCGTTTGCAGACCGCCTGGTTCGCGAGTGCGGCGATGACCACGCCGCGGTTGTTGACCGCGCGTTTCGGCTGGCGATCGGTCGCGGGCCGACTGCGGCGGAACGGCAACTGTCGCGGGAATTCCTCCGCGACCAGTCCATTGACGAGTTCGCTCTGGCAATCCTGAATCTGAACGGATTTGCGTATGTCGACTAACTCCTGCCAACACCGTTCGCCAACGGGTCGTCGAGACTTTATCCGCGACGCATTTGCGGGATTCGGCGGCCTGGCACTGACATCGATGCTGCACAACGAAACCGTCCGCGCCGGTGACGACATCGCTTCCGGAACAAAGACATCGCACGCACCGGCAAAGGCAAAAAGCGTGATCTTTCTGTTCATGGCCGGTGGACCCAGCCAGGTGGAGACCTTTGACCCGAAACCGCTGCTGAATACGCTTCACGGTCAGCCGCGGCCTGCGGAATTCGGTGAGGCGAAGTATCAGTTCATTCAGACCGACGCCCGGCTGCTGGGAACGAAACGTCGCTTTCGAAAATGCGGTGACAGCGGAATTGAAGTTTCCGATCTGTTTCCGCATCTCGGCAAGTGCATGGATGACATCGCCGTGCTGCGGTCGTGCTACGGTGATCAGGTCGTCCATTCGGCGGCGCAGTACGAATTGTTCTCCGGCCGCACGGTTCCCGGATTTCCCAGCATGGGGTCGTGGACTTTGTATGGTCTGGGATCGGAGAGCGATTCGCTGCCGTCATACGTTGTTATGCCCGATCCCAAAGGCGCTCTGGAGGCCGGGCAGCCGATGTACATGAACGGCTTTCTGCCGGCCGCCCATCAGCCGACGATGTTTCGTCCCGGCGATCGTCCCGTGCTGAATCTGGACCTGCCTGCCGGCGTAGATGCGTCTCAGCGCCGCCGGACGCTGAAGCTGGTCCGCGATCTGAATGAAGCGACACTTCTGCCGGGCGATGACGAACTGGAAGCCCGGCTGAAGTCCTACGACCTGGCCTTCCGCATGCAGTCTCAGGCGCCCGAAGTCTTCGATCTGAGCCGCGAGACACAGGAGACGCTGGAACTTTACGGCGTCGGCCGGGAACCCACGGACGACTATGGCCGCCGCTGTCTGCTGGCGCGCCGGCTTGTGGAAAGCGGTGTGAGGTTTGTCTGTGTTGTCTCCGGCGGCGGTCCCGGCAATCTGCAGTGGGATGCTCACAAGGACATCGAAGAAAACCATCTTCGTAAAGCCGCCGAAACGGACCAGCCCGTGGCCGGTATGCTGACGGATCTGAAGCGCCGCGGACTGCTGGACGAAACGCTTGTGCTGTGGGGTGGAGAATTCGGTCGGTCACCGGAAGCTCAGGGCGGCACGGGTCGCGATCACCACAATCTGGGCTTCACGATGCTGATGGCCGGCGGCGGAATTCGCGGCGGTCACGTTGTCGGAGCGACCGACGAAATCGGCCTGCGCGCAGTGGAATCGCCGCATCACTTCCGGGACATTCATGCCACGATTCTGAATCAACTGGGGCTGGACCAGCACAGGCTGACGTATCGTCATCTGGGTCGCGACGAACGGCTGACGTTTCTGGAAGGCCAGGTGATCGACGAGATCGTGTGACCGGCCGTTCGTGTGGGCTCTTGGCGAAACTGACCCGCTGGCGGATCTGAACGCGCATGAAAAAAACGGCGGATGATTGTTGATCCGCCGTCTCAATGGACGCTGCGTCGAGAAAAGCAGGCTCAATGGGAGCGGTCCGGCTGGCCGAACCGGCTTCTGTGTGAGCTAGTTCGCGGCTGGCTGTTCCAGCTCAATGAACGGTGTCATGCGCCGCGCTTTGGCCAGAATTTCGGCCTTTTCGCCTTCCGACGTCGCGGCGGCATATCGCTTGCGCATCTTTCCGATCTGGACCCGCCGTTTCCGCCGACGCGCGATTTCCCGATTTCGTTCAACTCGTCCCATGTGACCAAATAACCTTGAGGTGTAAGAGTTTCCGCCAATGGCAGGCAGAATAACCGTTCGCTGCGGTAAGTCAATTCGGGCACAGCCGAACCTGTTTCAGGCCTGAGACGGCAGCGGTGCCGGCAGGGCGTTCGGGAGCAGCCGACCAATTTCTGCTCAGCGATTGATTCCGACGTAGAAGCTGAAGATTCGTTCGTCGTCAAACGCCTGGCTCTTGATCGGGAATGCGAAGTCGAAGGCCAGCGGAACGGGCCCCATCGCGGGAACCACGACTCGCAGACCAACGCCCGCTGTGGCGCGGAAGTTGGCCAGGCTGGCGGATTCTTCCACGGTACCGACATCGGTGAAGGCCACGAAGTTGATCATGTCGTCAGCCGTCAGGGGAATTCGATACTCAACCGTTCCAAGGGCCTTGAAGTTGCCGCCGATCCCGATGTTGTTGATTCGCGGCGTCACACCGCGGAACGCGAAACCGCGAAACGACTGGAATCCGCCGGCGTAGAAGCGTTCGAAGACAGGTGTGTCGTCGCCGCTCCAGCCGACGTCGCCGGCCAGAGTCAGCACTTGTCGTCCACTGCCGTCGGGTCGCTGGTGCAGAGTGAAGTACTGGCGAAATTCGCCTTCAAAGCGCGGATAGGTAAAGTCGCCGAATGCCTGCTCGTAGCCCGCATCAAAGTAGTGTCCGGTTCCCGGCATGATGACTGCGTCGCGAGTATCGTGAGTCACGGATAACCGGCCGGTGGACAGGAAATTGTCGCCCACGGCCTGCTGCAGGATCGCGGGTGCTCCCGCCGCGACGCCGCGCAGGTTCACGTCTTCCAGACGCAGTGCCGCAGCCACCGACCATTCCGGCGTCAGTTGGCGTCCGACGGCCACTCGTCCGCCGAGCCGTTCTTCATCCCAGTCCGGATAGAACCGGTTGAAGAAGAATCCGCTGACACTCAGGCTGTAATCGGTGTACATGAAATACGGGTCGGTCCACTGCAGAGCGTAGCGGCTGACAATGTCGCCGGGAGCCGCTTCGAATCGAAACCGTTGGCCGCCGCCCCGCCAGGCCCGGCCTTCGATGATGTCGGCAAACGTCTGCGGCGGGCGGAACAGGTCGAAGTTGCTTTCGTCCCAGACGAATGATCCAACGATCCCCGCGTCGCTGTTGACTCCGAAGCCGAACATCAGGCGGCCGGTGCGTCCCTCCGCCGCCTGAACATTGATGTCGACCCAGCCGGGGGGCGGTGTCTGGAACTGGTTGTTGAACGGGCTTCCCTGCAGAATCGCATCGCCCGGACGAGGCGTCGGCGTCTGTCCGTAGAACGATCCGCCGGGGCTCTGGCCGCGAATGATCACGTCGTCATCACGGTCCTCGGCCGGCGGAAAGTTCGAAACCAGCAGGTCTTCCGGCGGTTGATGAAACAAAGCGGCCGGTTGAGCCAGTTGGTATTCCAGCATTTGCGGCAAGGGGTTTCTCGGCAGCAGCATCACCTGACCGTCGGTTGTCTCTGCCGCGACCTCATCGTCCCGCTTCGGAGCGGCATTCGCCGGCGCTGAATGTGCGTCACCCGATGTGTGACCGCCAGTCGGGGGCCGGGGCGCGGTCGGGCTGTTCGACGGCGGTTCTGTGCTCAGGACGGAGTGACCATAGGGAATCCGTGCCGCCGTGCCGCCGGTTGCGGCATGTTCATAGGCGGCATACCGAACGTTGTATTCGAAGCGATCTGTCCAGTCGGGCTGACCGTAAGAGAAGCCGCCCAGCGGTTGCTGGCCGCGAAATGTCCGTGAATCGGACGCCGACAGAAACTGATCCGTTTCCGGATCGACGGGAATTACGTTGACCTGCACACCTTCAAACAGGCCTCCGCCATTGACTCGGGATCGTCCGCGGCCGATGAGCTTCGGATCGGCCAGATCTCCGGGTTCGACCTGCATCCGGTCCAGAATCACGGTCTCCTTGGTGTGAGACTGTTCATTCATGAACGCGACATCGAAGTTGCGGATGTAGCGCTTGCGGTCTTCGTCAATGTCAAATACCAGATCCACAATGCCCGGCTGTTCCGTGAAGTGATACACCGGCCGGACGGAGGCAAAATAGTGTCCTCGTTCGCCGTACAGTCCCAGCATGTACCGCACATCTTTTGACAGGGGCAGGGCGTTGAAGTAGTCACCTTCGTTCATTTCCCGGATCGCCTGCAATTGTGCCGTCGACAGAACCTGATTGCCTTCGACGCGGATTTCACGAACGCGGTAGCGTGTGCCTTCGCTGACTGTGTAATGCAGCCGGACTCTGGACCGATCACGGGAAAACAGCGGTTCCGTTTCGACCTGGACGTCGAAGAATCCCAGGTCGTTGTAGTACTGCTTCAAAGCGTACTCGTCCTGCTGCAGTGTTTCCGGACGGTAGAGTCCGCCGAACAGGCCCAGGATCGCGGACTTGGACTGCAGCTTTGTCTTCAGACGTGCGGCGGAAACGACATCGCCGACACCGCTGAACACACGGCTTGTGACCCGAACCTTTGGTCCTTCATTGATTCTGAAAATCACTTCGCGGTCACCGGGCTCGCCACCCTTCACGAGTTCCACTTTGACGAAGAAGTGGCCCTTTTCCCTGTATTCCTGTTCGATGCGATTGACAGCTTCCCGGTTGGCCATGTGATCAAACGGGCTGCCGACCTTGAGCCCCGTCCACGACGCCAGTTGTTTGGTCTTGATCTTTTCGTTGCCAATGAACTCAACCTTCTTCACGATCGGTCGTTCGTGAACCTTGAAGATCAGCACAGTGCCCTGCGGAGTGTCCTCGAAGCGTTCCTGAACACTGTAGAACCAGCGGGTGCTCATCAAGGATCGCTTGTCTTCGCGAATCTGGCGGCTGGAAACGTCTCGATCCGGCTGAGTTTGAATCTTCTGAAGAATCACCGACGCCGGGATCGTCTCGTTTCCTTCGATGCGAACGTCGGTGATTCGCTGGGGAAGCTCCTCACAAATCGCAGGAATGGCCAAAACGATCACCGTACACGCCAGAACCAGGATCGCGCGCAGCGTTTGGCCACAGTGCGATGGCGATTTCGGCGGTTGGCGCGTTCGCGGCGAAGGCATAGGACATCTCGTCAGCGCGGCACCTGGTGTGCGGGTCAGGACGTCAGTTGCCATCGCAATCCGACGTCAGAAACACCGCAGCAAACCCGGCGGCTGGTGGGAAGATGTGAATTTGACGGGAGCGAGGAGAGGGGAGGTTGTCTGAATCCGTTCAGCCCCGTGTTGTTAAGGCGGGGGACCGTAGCAATAACGAATCCGGCCATCTGCCTCAATACGAGTCTGCGGACCACCGAACGTCGAATTTTGCCGAAACAATCGGCTCCGATTGGTCCGTGCGAGCGGGGCCATTCTGTTCAGGAAGTCGCCTTACGTCCCCCTGCACGCGGTCTGTTCTCCGGGGAAAGCGAAATCCGGGCACCTGTTCTGGCCAGAACAACCCTGTTTGCGTTACCCTCCGCGATCCGCCTTTGATCGCGCCGTAATCGGCGCTGATGTTCGCGTTTCACAATTCTTTCCCGCAAGTTGCAGCACGGTGTAAGCTGCGCAGTTTTCCGGTGTTGTCATCGCCGCTGCGAAATGCCGGCCGGTTCTTGTTGATACAGACGCTAAGGATTCCATGACTCTCTCGGAGCTGCTGCAGAATCGTTTTCGTGCCGACCTCAGACATCGCGGGGCGGCTTACATCGAAGCGGAACGTGTTTCACTGGTCCGCGTCACGGAAGAAAACGTCTTCGGACTGGTGGTTGACGGGGTTGAGTACCAGACTCAACTGCGCTACCAGGAATCCGATATCGCCATGTTTTGCACGTGCGATCAGTTCGCAAAGTCCAAAGCGTGCAAACACTTGTGGGCCACGGTGCTGACGGCGGATCTGGAGGGGTACGTAAATCCGGCAATCCGGCCGGGTCGACTGGTGCCGTTTGTGGCACGGCCGAAAGCCGGACCGATTCGGGTCGACGACCTGTCGGCTGACTTTGAACCGGAAATGGATGCCCGGGTTCCGAAGGCAAAGGTCAAGTCGCGTCCTCAGCAGGCGGAGGTTCGTCTGCGGCCGTGGGAAGCCCGGCTGCTTTCGCTGCAGGAGGAAATGTCGGTTCCCGATCGCAAGGGAAAGAAGGCTCAAAGCCAGGACCGGCAGATTTTTTACGAACTGGACCTGGAGGCCAGCCGGGAAGCCGGAAAGCTGGTGATTCAGGCGTCTCAGCGACAGCGGCGTTCCAGCGGTCAGTGGGGAAAAATCAAGCCGCTGAAGATTAAGCCGGGTGAACTCGATCAGATCGAACACGAAGACGACCGCACGTTCTTGTCGTACCTTGCCGGCGCAATTCCGGAACGCAACAACTGGTCGACGCAGCAGGCCGAACTGAAGGCCGCCGCCCATCGGTTCTACCTTCCCTTCGAACTGGGCACACTGATTCTTCCCGACATGTGCCGATCCGGCCGGCTGACAATCCCCGGCGTCAGCGAAACGGGCGAGCAGAAGCTGGAATGGGACGACGGCGAACCGTGGGAACTGACGGTCCGCGTGAAGCGCGACACCGACAGCGAAGGCTGGGTCGTTGCGGGATTGCTGGTGCGCGGGGAGGAATCGCTGAACCTTTCCGAAGTGCCGCTGGCGGTTCCCGGCGGGTTCCTGGTGACGTCCGACAGTATCGCGCGGCTGCGTGACTTTGGAGCATCACAGTGGATGCAGATGCTGTCGTCGGAAACGCCGCTGAAGATTCCCGCGGCCGACCAGCACGACTTTGTTGACCGGTTGCTGGACATTCCCACGCTGCCGCGTCTGGAGCTTCCGAAGGATCTGCAACTGGAGGAAGTCCGTGCCACTCCCTCGCCGACGCTGCGGATTTCGTCGCCGCCGATGTCGCGCTGGCGGAATGATTCGCTGACCGGTGAGGTGATCTTCAACTACCTGGGAACACCAGTGGCGGGCCGCAACGCTCGCTGGGCCGTTGTGCAGCGCGAACACAATCGCTGCATTATTCGTGACCGCGATTTTGAAAGCGGCTGCTGGGAACTGTTGCGCGAAGTGGGGTTCCGCAAGCGACTCAACGGAGCACAAACGCACACGGACGTCGAAATCGCTCGCCGCGAACTGGGCCGCGCTGTTCGGGAACTTGTCGAAAACGGGTGGTCCGTCTACGCGGACGGCAGCCAGGTCCGGCAGGCCGGCGGGATGCGGTTCCGCGTGGAATCGGACATCGACTGGTTCGACGTCCGCGCGGACATCGATTTTGAAGGTCGCTCCGTGGCGTTCCCGGAATTGCTGCACGCCCTGGAACGCGGCGACGCGACGGTTCGGCTGGACGACGGATCGCTGGGAATTCTGCCCGAAGAATGGCTGGAACAGATCGGCATGATTTCCGGTCTGGGGACGGTCGACGAAGATTCGCTGCGGTTTTCGAATTCGCAGGCAGCGCTGCTCGACGCATTGCTGTCGGCTCAGCAGGACGTGGAATTCGATGCCCGGTTCGAAGAGATGCGGGAACGCTTCCGAACCTTTTCCGGCATCGAGGCGGCCGAAGTCCCCAGTGCGTTCACCGGTGAACTTCGCGACTACCAGCGAGACGGCCTGTCGTGGATGACGTTTCTGCACGACTTCAATTTCGGCGGATGTCTGGCCGATGACATGGGTCTGGGAAAGACCGTGCAGTTTATTGCCATGCTGCTGAAGCACCGCGATCAGGCAAAGAAGGACACTCGGCCGTCACTGGTCGTTGTGCCGCGGTCGCTGATCTTCAACTGGCGAAACGAATGCAACCGCTTCGCTCCGAAACTGAAAGTCCTGGATTACTCCGGCCTGGAACGATCCGCCCTGCGCGCGGAGTTCGAAAAATACGACGTCGTGCTGTCAACGTACGGCACCGTTCGCCGCGACATCGCCATTCTGAAGGATTACGAATTCGACTACGTCGTGCTGGACGAGGCACAGACGATCAAGAATCCCACGTCGCAGATCGCGCGCGCGTCCCGGTTGCTGCGTGCCCGACACCGGCTGGCTCTGAGCGGCACACCCATCGAAAACAATGCCGGCGATCTGTGGTCGATCTTTGAGTTTCTCAACCCCGGAATGCTGGGACGCAGCACCGCATTTCGCAGCCACGTAACGGATCCCGAAAGCAGAGAAGCCCGCCAACTGGTGTCGCGCGGTCTGCGGCCGTTCATCCTGCGACGCACCAAGAAGCAGGTCGCCGCGGAACTGCCCGACCGACTGGAAGAAACCATCTTCTGCGACATGGAAGACGATCAGCGAAGGCTGTACGACGAACTGCGGCTGCACTACCGCGATTCACTGCTGGGGCTTGTTCAGAAAGAAGGTCTGGCTCGCAGCAAGATGCATGTTCTGGAAGCGCTGCTGCGGCTGCGGCAGGCCGCATGCCACCCGGCGCTGCTGAATCGGGGTGACGAGGATGAACCGTATGCGAAACTGGAATTCCTGATTCCGCACCTGAAGGAACTTGTGGCCGAAGACCACAAGTCGCTGGTGTTCTCGCAATTCACCAGCATGCTGGCGATCGTGCGCCAGCATCTGGAGGAAAACGGCATCGACTACGAATACCTGGACGGCCAGACTCGCGATCGGCAGAAGCATGTCAACCGCTTCCAGTCGGACGACGGCTGCAAGGTCTTTCTGATCAGCCTGAAGGCCGGTGGGCTCGGACTGAATCTGACCGCGGCCGACTACGTGTTTCTGCTGGATCCGTGGTGGAACCCGGCCGTGGAAGCTCAGGCCATCGACCGTGCTCACCGAGTCGGGCAGACCAGGACCGTGTTCGCCTATCGCATGATCTGCCGCGACACGGTGGAAGAAAAGATTGCCGAACTGCAAAGCAAGAAGCGGGAACTGGCCGACGCGATTCTGGAAGGCGACGACACCCAGAGTGTGCTGAAGGACCTGTCGGTCGAAGACCTGGAACTGCTGCTGTCGTAGCCGCTGCCAATGCCCGACCGCCGGCACCCATTGCCAATGCTTTAGCGGCGTGCGAAACTTCCCGGCATGTCAATCTTCGCAAACCGAGAAATCCTGCTGGGAATCACAGGCGGCATCGCGGCCTTCAAAGCCGCCGACCTGTGCAGCAAGCTGGTTCAGCAGCAGGCCAGGGTTTCCGTCGTGATGACGGAATCCGCTCACCGTTTTATCGGTGCCACAACGTTTGAAGCGCTGACCGGAAGACCCGTCAACAGCGATCCGTTTCGCGCGAATGAGCACTTTCGGGGAGAACACATTGGTCTTGCTCAGCGAGCGCACGCGATCGTGATTGCTCCCGCGACGGCTCAGACCATGGCCAGACTGGCACACGGATTCGCGGACGACCTGCTGGCGACGATTGTCCTGGTCGCGACGGTGCCCGTGTTCCTGGCGCCGGCGATGAACTGCGACATGTGGTCGAAGCCGTCCGTGCAGCGAAACGTCGAACAGTTGAAGGCAGACGGGCACATTCTGATCGATCCGGAAGACGGCTGGCTGAGCTGCGGGCAGATCGGCCCCGGACGGATGGCTTCGCCGGAGACCATTCTTGCTGCGCTGCAGGGCTACTTCGAATCTTCGAAAGCGATGTGACAATCTCGCGAAATCCCGCGACGCCTCAGCCGTTATTCCTTTCCCATCGGGCCTGTCGTTCTCATGCACTTCGAAACCAAAGCCGTCCACGCCGGCGTTCACAAGGATCAGCAGTACAACAGCGTCATCACGCCGATCTACGCGACTTCGACGTTTGACTGGACGGATCTGGACAGCAACGCCGGCTATGACTATTCACGGTCCGGCAATCCCACGCGGGATGCTTTGCAGGAAAACCTGGCGGCTCTGGAAGGAGGAGCCTGCTGCGTGGCCACGGCCACCGGCATGGCGGCGACCTATTGCGTGATGGCGCTGTTCAATCCGGGCGATCACATCATCGTGCCGGCTGATGTGTACGGCGGATCGCACCGGCTGTTCGACCGGTTTCTCACTGAGAAGCAACTGTCGTTTTCGTTCGTCGACATGACCGACCTGGACGCCGTTCGCGATGCGTTTCGGCCGGAAACGAAGGGCGTGTGGATCGAGACTCCCAGCAATCCGCTGCTGAAGGTCGTCGATCTGCGGGCGGTTGCCGACCTGGCAAGGCAGCACCGGGCTCTGGCGATGTGCGACAACACGTTTATGTCGCCGTATCTGCAGAAGCCGTTTGACTTCGGCTGCGACATCGTGATGCATTCGACCACGAAATACATCAACGGTCATTCCGACGTCGTCAGCGGCGCCGTGATTGCCAAAGACATTGCGATCGGTGAACGGCTGGCGTGGATCTGCAATGCCGTCGGCCTGGCCTGTTCACCGTTCGACGCGTGGCTGGTCCTGCGCGGCGTGAAGACTCTGGCATGTCGCATGGAGCAGGCTCAGCGGTCCGCCATGAAGATCGCGGAATTCCTGGAACTGCATCCGGAAGTCTGGAAGGTTCACTATCCCGGCCTGAAGTTCCATCCGCAGCACAACCTTGCAAAACGCCAGCAGCGCGGCTTCGGGGCGATGCTGAGTTTCGAGATGACGGGTGGTCGGGACGCGGCCGAACGGGTCTGCACGCGGACGAAGCTGTTTGACGTCGGTGTGTCCCTCGGCGGCGTCGAGTCGCTGCTGTGCTTTCCGGCGACGATGAGCCACGCCGCGATGTCTCCGGAAGGTCGTGCGGCAGCGGGTATCACCGACGGTTTGCTGCGGGTTTCCGTCGGCGTCGAACACGTCGCGGATCTCATCGACGACCTGCGGCAGGCGATCGAAGGCGGGTGAGCGGCAAATGCGACCGGTTGGCATTCCACGGTGAATTACACACGCCAGGAATTCGGTCGCGCGGCCGGGCGAATCAGTCTTCCAGCTTTTCGATGGCGGCCGGCAGATCCTTATCGACGATCCCCTGCACGCCTCGGCCGGTTTCAATCCGTTCGTCGACTTCATACATCGTCTCGTCGACATCCACCTTCCAGAATTCTTCCATCTGCTCGCGCGACACTTCCTTCAGCGGTCGGATGATCCGGAATCCCACGCCGCGTCCGGGATCGTCGGTAAACCACCACGGGCTCTTGGGGAAGTTGGGATCCGTCTCCCGCCACGCGGAATAGTCAGACGGATACCGAGAAGCGCTGCGGCATTGGGCGGCACCAAATTCCCAGGTGCCGCCTCGAACGACTCGGGGATTAAGCTGCGTTGGTCGCACCCAGTCGGTGGCGGCGTTCAGAACCCGGTCCGTTGCTTCGTACGGCGCGTAGGCATCCAGAACCCACTCCGCCGCGTTGCCATGCATGTCAAACAGCCCCCACGGATTCGGCTGCTTCGCGCCGGTCAGCTTTGTACCGGAATCTTCGGTGTTTTTGACGAACCAGGCGTAGTCACCCAGCTTTGACGGGTCGTCGCCGTAGCTGTAAGCCGTCGTGGTGCCGGCGCGGCAGGCATATTCCCATTCGGCCTCGGTTGGCAGCCGGTGCTGCTGCCCTGTGATGGCGCTCAGCCATTTTGTGTACTGCTTGGCGGCGTACTGGGAGACCGTGATGGCCGGCTGCATCGGGTCCTCACCGAATTCGAAAGTAAACGTCGGGTCGTACAGCGGAGTCGGAGACGTGACGACATCGACGCTGTTTTCGTCCGTCACACGGCGAATGTTCAGCTCCCGAAATTTCTTGAAGGCAGCGTACAGTTCCATGTACTGCTTGTATTCATTCCAGCGAACTTCGTAGCGACCCATCCAGAACGGATCGACGTGAAACCGGCGCTGCGGGCCTTCGCTCTCGTCACGTGAAGCTTCGGAATCCGGGCTTCCCATCAGGAACTCACCACCCGGAATCGGCACCATTTCGAACGAGACATCCGTTCCGGGAATCTTCATCCGGTAGGGCACCATGTAGCCGGCTTCGACCTTCACACTGCGGCCTTCCGACGGTTTTTCGGACACGATTCCCGGGTCACCGTCAGCCATCAGGCTGCCGCAGGTCTGGAGGACGACCATCGAAACAAGCAAAGATCGAAGCATGAAGAAGCCCCGGACTGAATGATTTGCGGGATGTCGGAAACGTGAGCACCAATTGTTGCTGCGTCGCCGTTCCGGAACAAGAACGGGCCGGGAACTTCCCGCGACATACGTGCGATCCGCGCGGCTGTCGTCGAATCATCCTGGTTTTCCGTTACACTGTGGCCAGACACATTCAGGAACGGCCGACGACGCACATTCAGGCACGAGAAATGACGTCCACAACGACACCTGCCGCCGCTGCTTCCGGCGGTATCGAACTGCTGCAGACGCTTTCCGGGGACGACGCGACAGAAGAACTACTGCTCGATTCGCTGGAGGAAACGCTGCTGCAGCAACAGGATTTTCACCGCCTGTTCGATGCCAGTCTGATTCGAATCCGGCGAGATCTGGGACTGTCGGTGACTCAGCCGACATCGCTGGACGGTGTTCCGAAGGACCGGGAAGCCGTGTTCCGCGAAGGCTATATCAACGCGGCTCGCAGAGTCGGCCGGTTGTTTCTGGATGCCGGAAAGCTGTCGGATGCGTGGGCCTATTTTCGCACGATCGGCGAACCGCAGCCGGTTAAGGATGCCATCGACCAAATACCGGTGCCCCGCGAACCGGATGACGATTTCGATGCTGTTTTGAATGTCGCGCTATACGAGGGAGCCCACATTGTTCGCGGGCTGGAGTTCCTGCTGAAGACTCACGGCACGTGCAACACCATCACGGCTTTCAGCCAGGTCCAGCAGCAGATGTCGTCCGCTGAACGCCGCGCGGCGGCCGCCATGATGGTGCGCCAAATCTATGGAGACCTGCAGCAATCAATCCGCCGACAGGTGGAATCGCGGAATCCAGCGCTGCCGCCAAATGCGTCCATTGCGGAACTGATGGCCGGCCGGGAGTGGCTGTTCGCCGACGGAAACTATCACATCGACGTTTCTCATCTGCATTCGACCGTCGGTTTTGCACGCGCACTGCAACGTGACGATCCGGAACTGAAGCTGGCCATCGAGCTGTGCGACTACGGATCTCATCTGGCCGACCAGTTGCAGTATCCCGGAGATGTTCCGTTCGACGAATACTACACGGCACATCACTGGTTCCTGACCGCTCTGGCCGGCCGCAACGTGGATGATTCGCTGTCTTACTTCAAACAGCGGCTGCAGGACGAACCGGAAATTTCCGATCGGCAGTTGATTGCCTTCGTGCTGCTGGACCTGGCTCAGCGAGTGAATCGAACCGACGAAGTTCTGGAACTGGCGGCTCCGTATGTCGGTCGTCTGGAGGATCCCGCCGGGTTTTCGTTTTCGGCGCTGTGTGCGGAACTCGGCCGCTGTGACGTCCTGGAAGACGTGGCCCGAAACAACGACGACGTGATCGCGTATGTGACTGCGAAGCTGTTGGCCGGCAAATCCGGGAAAGACTGATTAGCTGCGGCGGCGAGTCGCCACAACCGTTGCAGGTGTCGTCGCAAGCCCCTCCGCAATTGACCTGGCTGTGAATTCTTATGCCGAAGTTTGCCGTCATCCTTCCCGCCGCGGGAGAAAGTTCGCGGTTCACCGGTTTCCGGAAAAAGAAGCCCTTCGTCGACCTGAAGGGACGGGCGATCTGGCTGCGTTCCGTCGAACATTTCATCAATCGCGACGACGTTGCCGAAGTCATTCTGGTGCTGGCCGCCGACGACCGCGAAGACTTTCAAACGCGCTATCTGGCGAATCTGGCGCTACTGGAAATCAGGGTTGTTTCGGGTGGAACAACCCGAGCGGCAAGTGTTCAGAACGGACTGAACGCCCTGCAAAGCGATGCAGATTTCGTCGCCGTCCACGATGCGGCCCGCCCGCTGCTGACGGCAAAATGGATCGACGCCGTGTTCGCCGCCGCCGTCGAAAAGCAGGCGGCGATTCCCGGCCTGAAGGTCAGCAGTACGGTCAAGGAAGTCGCCGGCGACGGGACAATTCAGCGCACCGTCGATCGATCCAGACTGGTGCTTGCTCAGACGCCGCAGGTCTTCCGACGTGAACTGCTGCGGCAGGCGTTTGATTCCGCCGGCGATTTGAGCCGATTCACCGACGAAGCTTCGCTGGTCGAAGCGACCGGCCATCCGGTTCACGTGGTTGACGGCTGGCCGATGAATATCAAGATTACCACCGCGGATGATTTTCGCGCTGCGGAAGCCCTGCTGGACGCTTTGCCGCGTCCAAAGAACCTGCGAGACCTTCATCCGTTCGCCGACGACCGGTTTCGCTGACATCTGCCGCCGGAATCGGCAATCGTCCCGGCGAACAGCCCACGAACAGACGTCATGGCTGCGATCAAGATTCCCTGCCCGAAGTGTGGCGCATTTCTGAAACTGCCCGGCCCGGAGTATCTCGGCCGCAAAGCACGGTGCTCGCAATGTAAGCATCGCTTCGTGCTGGAAGAACCGGATGAGGTCGAGCTGCATCTGGCGGAACCGGAAGCTCCCGCACCGCCAAAAACCCGGGCCGACGCGCCGCTGGTCGGAACATCACCGCGATGGGTTCCCGACGATCCCACTGAAGTTTCATCAGCGGCGTCGGACGAATTGAACCTTCCGCCGATGGCGCGGCCGCTGGACTTTGGAACCGTGCCGCCGGCCACGGCTCCACCCGCGCCGGTTGTTTCTATGCCGATGCCAACGGCGCCCGCCGAAGTTTCGCCGCCGGTAATTGCCGGCGAACCGGGCAGCGTGGCGGCTCGAATTCAGGGGCGGCGGAAGAGAAACCGCAGAGGACCGGTCCTGTTTGGCATTGTGACGGCGATCTTTGTGTTCGCGATGCTGGCGGTCTGGTGGAATTCGAACCGGACGCCGCCCGGTCCGGCAATTGCCGATAAGCAGCCTCCGAAACGAAATCTCGCGGCGGAAGCTCAGCAGTCTCGCCAGGCGGAATCCAACGATGACGCTCAAAAGCTGAGCCCCACCACCGGCGACCCGATTCCGCTGAACTACATCGCATTCACGCCGCAATTGATTCTGCACCTGCGCCCGGCGGAACTGTGGGCGAACGATCGAGACGTCGCGGAATTCCGGGCGCTGCTTGGTGAGCAGTTCATCGTCTGGCTGGAAGGCAAAATTCAGGACGTCACTCACTTCCAGCCGCAGCAGATCAGCGAACTGACCTTCGCCGTCAACTTCGGTCCGCGCGGTTCGCCAGCCGATGTTGGTGCGGTCGTCAGACTGAAGGATCCGCTGTCGAATTCGGACCTGATCAGAGCCTTCGGCGGGCAGATTCGGACGGACCTGTCGGCGGAGGTCTACGAATCCGGTGCATTCAGCTACATCATCGCCGACGAACAGACATTCGCCGTCGCTCCGGCCGGGCTGTCGGAAGCACTTGCGTCGGCGAAGCAGTATCCGGCGCTGGCCCTGGTCGACCTGCAGCCTCTGCTGGAACAGTCGGATCGAAACCGGCACGCCACCGTGTTGTTTGATGTCAGCAATCTGGACGATCATCGCCAGGACATCTTCATCGAACAGTTGCAGCCGCTGGCGGATCAGTTCGTGCTGTGGTTCGGCAAGGACATTCAGACGGTGTCGTGGAGTTTCCATCTGGACCGGCGGTACTTCTTCATGGAAACGCTGCTGCATCAAAGCAACACCAGCTCGCCGGCGCGCGTTCAGCGGTACATGGAATCTCAACTGGAGAAGCTGCCGGGTCAGATGTATTCGGCCGTTCGCGGAATGCAGCCGTCCACGGTGGGCTCCAAAACGCTGATCGGGCGTTTTCCGGCGATGCTGGCCGCGATGACTCTGGGAACCTCGTCGCACGTCGGACAAAACTACGTGCGGCTCGTGACACTGCTGCCCGACGTCGCCGGCGCCAATCTTGCGGGAGCCGCCGCGCTGACCTGGAACCAGTCTGTCGCGACAGCCTCCGACACGTCCCGTCCCCCAGTCGCCGCTACGGACCAATTGCCGAACACGGTCGCCGAACGGCTGCAGATGCCCATTCTGATCGATTTCCGCAGGACGCCGTTACAGGAAGCGTTTGCCTACATCGGCGAAGAAATCAGCACGCCGGTCAACATCATCGGAGAAGACCTGGAACTGGCCGGAATCACGCAGGTGATGGCTCAGACATTCAACCTTGGAGAAGTTCCCGCCGTGCAGGCCATTGACGCGATCCTGCAGCAGTACAAGGGCGTTCTGGTGATCAGTGTCGACGAAGCCTCAAAGACCATCACCCTGACGACTCGCGACCGCGCGAAGGAAAAGGGTCTGCCGATTTTTGAGACGTCGCAGTAACAGGAGGCTGCGTTGCCGCTTCGACGGTTTGTCATTCTGCAGCACGATCATCCGTTCCCGCACTGGGATCTGCTGCTGGAATCCGGCGAGGTGCTGGAATCGTGGCGATTGCTGGAACAGCCGCGCGCGAATTCGGCTGTTGCCGCTGAACGAATACCCGATCACCGCCGGCTGTATCTGGAATACGAAGGCCCGGTCAGCGGCAACCGCGGTTTCGTGACGCAGTGGGCGGCGGGTACGTTCGAGGAAATCTGTGCCGAACCAGGCGACCGCCGACTTCGGCTGAACGGCTGGCCGGTCGCCGCCGAAGCCATTCTTTCCTCGCTTCCGGACGGGTCATGGCTGTGGGAATTCGCGTAACAGAGTTCGTATGACGCACGATTTTGATCACCGAATGACTCAGCGGCTGCGGCAGCTTCAGCAATCGAATCTGCTGCGGACACCGCGAGTCGTTGAAACTCTGCCCGGCGGTCGCTGCCGTGTCGATCACGTCGATTCCGTCAATTTCGGCGGGAACGACTACCTGGACATTGCCCACGACGTTCGAGTCTGCCGTGCATTTCAGGACGCCGCCGCGGAACAGACCGGATCGACCGCCAGCGCGATTGTGGCCGGTCGGTCGCCGCTGCATGACCAGTTGGAATCCTGTCTGGCGCGATTCGAAGACGCGGATGAAGCGCTGCTGTTTCCCAGCGGTTACGCGGCCAACACGGGAGTGCTGACGACGCTTGTGGAAGCGAACGACGCGGTCTTCTGCGACCGCGACAACCACGCCAGCATCATCGACGCCGCGAAGACCTGTGCCGGACGAATGCTTGTCTATCACCGCGATCGGCTGGAACGGCTAACATCGGCGCTGGCAAAACGGCGGCATGAGTTCGACCAGACATTTATCGTCACTGACGGCGTGTTCAGTATGGACGGAACACTCGCCCCGCTGCCCGAACTTTGCGACATCGCCGATCGTTTCGATGCCGTTGTCATTGTCGACGAAGCCCACGCAACGGGAGTCATCGGTTCGCGGGGGCACGGAGCTTCCGAGCATTCGGACTGCGAAGCACGAGTCAAAGTCAGAGTCGGGACGCTCAGCAAGGCTCTCGGCGGTCTCGGTGGTTTTGCAGTCGGCGATCATCAGACAATCAGTTGGCTTTCGCAACGCGGCTCGCAGCCAGTTCTTCTCCACGGCGCTTCCTCCGGCGATGTGCGCGGCGATGCTGCAGGCCGTGCAGATCGTGTCGGACGAACCGGAACGACGCCATATCCTGCGGCAGCTTACGCAACGTGCGCATCAGACAATCCGCGAACTCGGGCTGCAGACAATCGGAGAAGGACCGGCGCCGATTGTTCCGGTGCTGGTGGGCGACGATCATGCGGTCGTGCAGTTGTCGTCGAAACTTCTGCAGCTTGGCTGGTTCGTGCCCGCTATTCGTCCGCCGACGGTTCGGCCTGGAACAGCGCGGCTGAGAATTTCGATTTCCTGCGCTCATTCCGCCGACAGCATCGTGGCGGTGCTGACCCAGATCCGCCACTTGCTGGATCGCGGAGTGCCCTTCTCATAACCTGCCGCCCCCGAACGCCCGGCATTGTCCGCGGACTCTTCATATTCCATCCGCCGAACGTAATCCCCCGTGGCTAGCGATCGCATTCTGAATCCCGAAGACGTCCCTGCCGATTTGCGCGAAACGGCGGCGGATCGAGAAGGGTTTGCCGCAGAGTACCCGTTCGAATCGCACTGGGCGGAAGTCAGCGGGCAGGTGCTGCACTTCGTTGACGAGGGCTCCGGGCCTGTCCTGCTGATGGTACACGGCAACCCCACGTGGAGTTTCGCGTGGCGGCATCTGGTGGCAGAGTTCAGGTCTCAGTTTCGAGTCATCGCCGTCGACCATCTGGGTTGCGGGTTTTCATCCCGTCCGCAGGCGGACGTTTACACTCTGGCGGGGCACATCGACCGGCTGTCGAAACTGGTCGCGCTGCTGGACTTGCAGAACGTCACGCTGATCGCCCACGACTGGGGTGGAGCGATCGGGATGGGATGTGCCGCAAGTCAGCCCGAACGATTTCGGCAATTTGTGCTGATGAATACTGCCGCATTTCGCAGTCGCGGAATTCCACTTCGAATCGCCGTTTGCCGCATTCCGGTTCTGGGGACTCTGGCTCTTCGCGGCCTGAACCTGTTCTCGCTGGCTGCCCTGAAGATGGCAGTGGAAAAGCCGCTCAGTCCCGCGGCCAGGCGCGGGTTACTCGCGCCATACACTTCGTGGGCTCGGCGAATCGCCGTTCGGGAATTCGTTCGTGACATTCCGATGGCGCAAGATCACCGCAGCTACAACACGCTGCTGGAAGTTGAAGAATCACTTGAACAGTTTCGCCATTTGCCCGTACTTCTGATCTGGGGAATGAAGGACTGGTGCTTTACGCCTGAGTTTCTGCATGAATTTCAAACGCGTTTTCCGGACGCGGAGACTCACGAAATCAGTGATGCGGGGCACTACGTCTTCGAAGATGCCGGCGCCGAAGTTGGCGATAGACTGCGGTTGTTCCTGAACAGGGAATGAACGGCGACGGCGCGAATTCGAGCGCTGTGCTACTTCGCTTCACCGGCGAAGCGTTCCACTTCACTTGCCTCCGCAGGACGATCGTCTTGTGAGTCCGCCGAAGAATCTCGTGGACGAAAATCCAGGTTCGGGTATACGCCACCAGTTTTCGGAACGTTCAACCCGCCGGTGACGTAAAGCCTAAACCCGTAAATAACTTACGCCTTTGCGTCTTCGGTTCGAAAAGCGACTTCGGAAGCTTCGAACAGTGGCCTGCCGACGCCGGAATTCTCTGACTGAAAGGCTGTCCAGACATTCTGGCACTGCATTTGCTTTTCATCATGGCTCCCTGAGGTGTAGTCAAATTCCCCTACGAAAGCATGAAGCCAGATGGCCTCAAGTTCCGAGAAGCAACCGTCTCTTACGCGGCGTCAGGAAGAAATCTACGACTTCCTGAAGGACAAGATTCTGAAACGCGGTTACGGCCCGACGGTCCGGGAGATTGGGAATCATTTTGGCATCCGTTCGCCAAACGGAGTCATGTGTCACCTGAAAGCGCTTGAGCGCAAGGGGTTGATCTCCCGCGAATCCAACATGTCGCGTGCGATTCAGCTCACGGACAACTCACAGCAAAAAACGGTGCTGCCGTTGTTGGGCACCGCCGTTTCCGGTGATCCGTGGCGGCCGGACCTCGAGGACGAAACGGTTGAGTTCGGTGGTCTGTTTCAGGCCGGAAACCGAGCCTGCATTCTGGTGCGGGGCACGGCACTGGGATCGCTGGGAATTCAGGACGGCGACTATCTGATCGTCGCGAAAGGCGCTACCGGCAGACCGGAAAGCCTGATGGCGGGTCTGGATGATCGAAACTGCCTGATCGTGACTCGCGTTGGAAATGACGGTGTGCCATCGAATCCGGTCGTGCCCGGTGCCGTGCCGGGAATGATGAGTCGAGAACTTGGTGTTGTGGTCGGCGTCATTCGCCGATTTGCCGCTGCCGACGCCGCCGTCACGTCCGCCACGAATACCGCGCATATGAACGGGCACGGTGAGATCCTGGAGGACGATGCGGACGATTCGTAGAGTCACGCAGGTGCTGGAAGAAACATGTCGTTTGACCTACGATCCGGACAGTCACGCCCTATGGGCAGCCTGTTGAAATTGGTGGGTCGAACACAGGAGGGATGTGTTTCTTCCGGTTCCCTGCCAGCGCCGGACCCCTGCGGTCACGTGTTTTCAGTGAGCTGCCGGTCCCGCTCCGAAACGCTTCGCGTCGCATGAAAGATCCTCGAATTTCCCGGCTGGCGGAAACGCTGCTGGATCACAGTTGCCAGCTATCCGCCGGTCAGGTCGTGTTGATTGAGGCGTTTGATCTGCCGGATCCTGCTCTGGTCTGCAGTCTGGTGGATGGCGCCTATCAGCGCGGCGCGCTGCCGCTGGTGTCCTGGAAAAGCAATGCTGTCCTGCGCAGCCTGTACCTTGGCGCCACCGAGGAAGCCATGACGCTGGCCGGCGAACTGGAATCGGCGGCGATGGAGCGGGCTGACGCCTACATCGGAATTCGGGGCACCGCCAATTCCACCGAATTCGCGGACGTCCCCGCCGAAAGGATGGACCTGTTTTCAAAGCACTGGTGGCAGCCGGTGCATATTCATATTCGAGTCCCGGAAAC